>DASVFC010000051.1:0-9985 GCA_036380235.1 Vicinamibacterales bacterium | reverse complement strand
GACGCGGCGGTCGGCGCGCTCCACAACCCGCAGGCGCCAGGCGACGCAGCAAACCAGTTCCGCGACCTGCTGCGGCGCTCGACGCAGGTGTGGGACCTCGCCTATCCGTTCGTGAGCTATCTGGAAACGTATCCCGCCGCGGCGCCGGAGCGCACCTCGAGCCGGTTCTACTGGACGCGAGACAAGGTCGGCACCAAGCCGGCGCTGACGCTTCACCACGTCGTGATCCAGGAGTCACCGGGCGGCCGCGTGCTGGTGGCCGATAAACAGTTCTACGCCAGCCGGCAGATCGACGCGGCGATGGTGATCGCGTTGGGCATTCCCACCGCTGATTACCAGCGCTACGATCTGCTGGTGTCGGTGAAAGCTCGGGCCGGGGCCATCAGCGGTGTGGCGGGCCGGGTATTGCGGGGCCGGATCGAAAAGGAAATGCTCGAGGGATTGCAAACCTATCTCACCTGGATTCGCGACAGCATGAAGCTGTGATCGCCGGCGCGATCAGACCTGCGCGCGCGAGTCGAGGTAGTCTCGCATCAATTTCGCGTTCTTCTCGTTGGCCCTGAACCAGATGTCGGCCAGCGGCCCGACGAGCGGGATGCCGCCGAGAATGACGTCCACCAGCACGTTCGACAGCATCTTCGAGATCAACGCCGGTGGTGGCCCGTACTGAAGCGTGCGCGCGATCAGCGTCAGCGACACCGCCGCACCGGCGAAGTTACCGAACACCGGAATCAAATCCAGCACCGCGTCGAGACCAACGCGGCCGATGATCGGCAGCGTGACGGCGCTGTCCATGAGCTTGGCCAGCCGATCGATGTGCATGCCGAAGCCGCGCGTTGCTTCTTCGATCGACATGCCCCTCGCCTGCGCGAACATGGCCAGGCGCGTGAACGCCGCGGCTGCGGCACCGCCCACGCTGCGATCGACGATCACCGCCATCTGCTCCGCCGTGCGAATGAACATCCAGCGCAGGACGAAATAGAGAATGACGCCAAGGATGATGGCGATGATGAAGCCGACGAGCAGCCACCACAGCAATTGCTCGAGCATGTTAGATGTGAGATTGTAGATTGCAGATCTAATTTTGGATTTACATCTTTCAATAAATCTGCAATCTCACATCTGACATCCGAAATCGTCAGCTGCGCCTTGCCGTGACGATCATCTCCGGACCCGCGATCGTCAATTGCATCACCTTCCCACCCTCGCGCGCGAAGGCGATCTTCACGGTCGGCACACCCGACGGAAAGAAGATGAGGTTGCCGGTGTGCAGCAGGAACCGGCGCGCCGGACCGGATGGGCGATCGATGCCGAGTTGATCGCGCTGCACATCCACGGTGAAGTAATCGCGCGGTCCCGATCCATACACATACTTGCCGGCGAGCGCGTCTCGATCTACGGCTGCGATCGGCTGCGTCGGGATGGGCACGTCTGCATCGCCCAGACCTTTCAGGTATTCGACGACCGGCTCGGCATCAGCGCCGCCGGCACGGGCATGCGCCATCAGCGTGATGCCGTGCGGCCCGTAGGTCTTCTGGATGCCGGGCCTGGCGGCGACGAACGCCTTCACCACATCGAGGTGCCCCATCATCGCCGCGGAAAAGATCGTTGGTCGCGCGCCATGGGCCAGCAGCAATTCGGCGATCGGCCGGTTGCCAACGTGGGCGGCGGCGTCGATGCACGTCTCCCAGTCGCCAAAACCCCAGTCAATCGATGCGCGCGCCAGCGCGGGCTGTTTCTCCACCGCCTCTCGGACGCGAGCGAGGTTGCCGTGCGAGGCGCCGACGATCTCCTTGACGAGATTGGGATCCTGCGCGGGCAACGCGTCCGCGGCTGTAATCGCCGGCGGCAGCGAGGGGCTCTGGCCCCAGGCGTCGACGGCCAACGGAACTGATCCAAGCGAGACGAAAAAGCTGCGCCGGGTTAGCGACATGAACATCTCCTTGGCGCGCTTATGACAAACGCCGCGCGTTCAGGGCAAGCGAGTTCGACTACAGGAGATAACTCGTTGGCGATCAGTCAGTTGGAGGAGCGCGTGAGGACGTGTTCGCGCACCGCTCGCTCGAATTCCCCGACCACCGCGGCCTCGAGGCCCGCGAGGTCGTCGCTCGCGATCGGCAAGCGGTTCGCTTTCAGGTGGGCTTCGTCGCGAAGGCGGATGAAATGCGTGATGAAGCGCAGTCCGTCTTCGCCGCGTTGCAACTGTCCGAGCAACACGTAATCGGCCTTAACGCTTTGCGCAATCGACTTGAGGTTGCGGATGTTGCGCGGCTGCCGCAGCGCGAACGAGTTGCCGATCAGCGAGATGCGTTCGGGATCCACCTTGCTCAGCCGTTCCAGCACTGCGTCTGACAGGTTGGCGACAGCGCGATCGTAAGCGGCGACCCCGGTCTCGTTGTCGAACACCGAAACGGCGATCACGGCGCGCTCGCTCAACGGCGGCGTCCGCAGCGTTTCGAAGACGACCCCGACCGCGGCGAGGAGCATCGCCATCGTCAGGGGCACCGTGACCCAGCGGTTGAACTTCGCGGCCGGAGCCGCGGGTGCGGCGGGTGCAACAGGTGCGACGGGTGCAACAGGTGCGACGGGTGCAACGGGTGCAAGGGGTGCAACGGGTGCGATGAAGCGGAAGCCTCTCCTCGGGACGGTCTGTACGAATCGCGGGTTATCGGCGCTGTCGCCGAGCGCGGCGCGAATCTGCGACAGGCAGTAGGCAATACCGCGGTCGAAGTCGACGTGGGTATCGGCGCCCCAGACCGCGTCACGCAACTCGTCGCGCGTCACGATCTCGTCCGCCTTCGACAGCAGCAGCGTCAGCGCCTTCGCCGGCTGCGGTTCGAGCGCGACGACGCGACCGTTCTTGCGCAGCTCGCCGGTGTCACTGTCGAACTCGAAGACGCCGAAGCGGTGGATCATTTGATAATCAGCAGCCGGTAATTTGCTGGATGCAGGAACTGAATGCCGGCATCGGTCAAGATCGCATCGTCTTCAATCGGAATCCTGAGCTTCGCTCCGTCCCACTCCGCAATCGGCGTGTAGGCGAAGTACTCGAACGAGAACATGTGGTTGTCGTGCATCGTGAACGTCGTCTGCAGCGGCTGCCACGTTGTCAAAGACGGCCCGATGTCATGCCCGGTGTTGCCGACCGGATGAAACCCGTAGACGACATCAGTCTTGTCATCCTTGTTCGGGCGGTTGAATTCGATTACGCCGAAGCCCGCGGCGCGAAGCGCCGCGTCCATGACCTTCATCGTCTCGTCGGCGCGCACGCCGACCTTGATGGCCTTCTTCAACACGTCGCGAACCGATAACGCCTTGTCGAATGCGTTTTGAATGCTCTTCGGCGCCGCGGTCTCTCCCGGCTTCAGCACGTAGGCGACGCGTTTGACGTCGGTCCCGAAGTTCATCAGCTGCACGCCCCAGTCGATCATCAACACGTCGCCCGGCTGGATGATGCGCGCGTTCGACGTGGCGGCGATGCCGTTCGGACCCGTGATGTAGACCGACGGCATGTCGAACTCGGAGCCGAGCGCGCGATCGAGCAGGCGATCCTGCATCCACCACGCCACGTCTTCAAGCGTGGTCTTGCCCGGGGTTATCACTTCGTTCGACAGCGCCCGCTCCGTGAGTTGAATCGCGATACTGGCGGCTTCGCCGAACGCGACGATCTCGGAGGCAACGCGGTGCGAGCGGAAATCGGCGACCAGGCGTTCGGCCGAAACGAAGCGGGTTGCGAAAGTGTCGCCCAACGTCTTCTTCAAGTGCGCCAGCATGGTTACCGACAGCCCGTCGGCTGGCCCGATCTCGTCGGACATATTGAGGCCGATGCGGCGGGGATTGCGCTCCTTGACGTGCGCGGCGAGCGTCGAGGCCGGCGCAATGATGTCGTAGGCACCAGACTCGGCGAGCATGTAGCCGCTCGGCCCGAGCGCCGCGCGTTCGATGCGATCGCCGCCGCGATCGGTGAACACGTAGTAGCCGATACCCGACACGTAGCCGCGGCCGAGATCGTTCCACAGCGGGTCGGTGTGGTTTTCCTTTACCGCCACGATCCACATGTCGATGCCATGCGTGCGCATCGCCTTCGGCAGCACCTGCTCGAATTTATCGAGACGGATCTGGCGCTGCATTTCCCACCGCCTCCTGGCCTCTTGTGCGTACGTCGGCAGCACGTGCAACACCACGAGCGCGAGAGCGAGCAGAAATCGCATCATTTTTCCCTGTCTGGGGGCCAGGCCCCTTTACATCCTTTACATTCCGTTACATGAAGGCCGCAGTTTTGAGCGACCATACACGGCTGTCAAATGTACACGCGAACTCTCTCTTTGTTTCTGGCCGTGGCCTGCCTTGGACCGGCGGCCGCGTTTGCCCAGGTTCAGAACGCCGGCGGAATTGATTACGAAACGGCGCGCGAGGAGCGCCGGTTGCGCGCGGCGCGAACGCAGGATCCGATACGCCTCGACGGCCGGCTAGACGAAGAAGCCTGGCAGCGCGCTCCGCTGGCAACCAATTTCGTGCAGAACGATCCGCGCGAGGGAGAACCGGCGACCCACGACACCGAGGTCCGCCTGCTGTATGACGAACGCGCCATCTACATCGGCGTCTTCGCCAGGGATCCCGAACCCGGCAAGATCATCGTCAACGAGCTGCGCAAGGACTTCAACACCGGCTCGGCAGACGGCTTCCAGGTGGTGATCGACACCTTCAAGGACGAGCGCAACGGCTACCAGTTCGCGATCAACCCCGCCGGCGCCAAGTGGGACGCGCAGATGTCGAACGAAGGTCGCGACAACAATGCGAACTGGGACGGCATCTGGGACGTCGGCGCGCGCATCGGCGACGACGGTTGGTATGCGGAGATCGAAATCCCGTTCAAGACGCTGAAGTTCGGTCCGGAGGAGTTGCAGACCTGGGGCATCAACTTCCAACGCCGGTTGCGGCGCTATAACGAGAACAGTTACTGGTCACCGCTGCGGCGGCAGTGGTCGCTGTCGCGCGTGTCGGTGGCCGGCAGCTATGAAGGCCTCGAAGGCCTGCGCCCTGGTGCGAACGTTCGCGTCAAGCCGTACGGCCTCGCCAACTTCAGCAAGGTCGCGACCGACGACGTGGATCCCGACTTCGATGCCGGCTTCGACGTGAAGTACGGCGTCACCACCGGCCTGACGTGGGACTTCACGGTGAACACCGATTTCTCGCAGGTGGAGGCGGACGAGCAGCAGATCAACCTGACGCGCTTCAACCTGTTCTTCCCCGAAAAGCGCGACTTCTTCCTCGAAAACTCCGGCGTGTTCCAGTTCGGCACCAGCAGCCAGCAGGGCGGCGGCGGTGGCGGCGGCGGCCGACAGAACGCATCGCAGGACATGATCTTCTTCTTCAGCCGCCAGATTGGTCTCTCGCCGACGGGAGAAGCCATTCCCATTCTCGGCGGCACGCGCATCACCGGCCGCGTTGGCGACTGGTCGGTGGGCGCGCTCAATATCCAGCAGCAGGAAAAGGACGAGAGCCCGTCCACCAATTTCACCGCGCTGCGGCTGCGTCGAGACGTGCTGGCCAATTCCGACATCGGCGTGATGCTCCTCAACAAGGAGCAGAGCGGCGACGGCTACAACCGCGCCTTCGGCGGCGACGCCAATTTCCGTTTCTTCCGCGATTTCAATCTGAACTTCGCGATCGCGCAGAGCGCGTCACCTGAGGCGAAGGTGCCCGGCGAGGGCGACGACTGGTATTCGAAGAGCAGCTTTAGCTATCGCGACAATTTCTGGGAAACGCGCGGCATGTACCAGACCATCGGCTCGCGCTTCAACGACGAGATGGGCTTTGTGCCGCGCGTTGGCGTCGACAACGGCGAGTACCACATTGGCACCCACATCCGCCCGGAGCGGTTCCGCAGCTGGATGCGTGAAACCTATCCGCACTTCCAGATCGAAAACTTCACCAAGCGCAACGGCGGCGGCCTCGAGTCACGTTACATGGACTGGCACTGGCCGGTGACGTTCCAGAACAGCACCTTCATCGAGGTCGGCGCCAACCCGACGACCGAAGTGATCGACGAGCGGTTCGTGATCAACTCGCGCCGCAACGTCTACGTCGATCCCGGACGCTACGACTTCAAGGAGTACTTCGTCCTTGCGAATACGAATTCGGCGGCGCCCTTCTACATGAACCTGCGCTATGGCAACGGCGAGTTCTACGACGGCTACCGCCGCAATTACACCATCGGCGGCACGTTCCGGCTCAACGAGCACCTCAACGTGTCGCTCAGCGATCAGATCAACGACATCGAGCTGACGTCGGGATCGTACGTGACGCACCTGCTGACCAGCCGCGTCAACGTCTACTTCACGACCAAAGTGTTCGTAAATGCGCTGGTGCAGTACAACACCGACACCAACCAGTGGAGCTCGAACGTGCGCCTGGACATCATCCATCGCCCGCTGAGCGACATCTATCTCGTGTACAACGAGCGCCGCGATTATCGCAGCGGCGACCTGATCTCGCGCGCGGTGATCGCGAAAATGACTTACTTACTCGCGTTCTGACGCTGCGCTCGCCGACGGGAGGCGCTTCTTGTCGGGGAGGCACTTCTTGTCGGGAGGCGCTTCTTGTCGAGAGGCAACCCCCTCGACGGGAGGCAGGTCCCTCGCAACTTATTTCAGAACGGGCGCCAATATCCGGAAAGGCCCCGTCAGGGCCACCCCGCGCATCCTCCGATCCTTCCAGCGCACGAGCCAATACAGCAACGCGCATAGCAACACCGTGGCTGTCAGCGACAACTCAATCGGCAGCAGGCGCCGCAGCGGCTGGCCGCTGACGCCGTAGACCATCTCCACGTGCACCCAGTACACGAACAGCGATGAGCGACCGAGCGTGGTGATCACCACGCCGGCGTAGCGCTCGATCGACCAGGCCAGCGGCAGTAGAAACGTATTGAGACCGAGACGAATGAAGAAGAACGTCGGCGAGCTGGTCCAGAAGTTCGCGTTCGCATAAATCGAGGGCCGGAACGACAGCCAATAGGCGCTGACGAAGCCGAACACGCCGGCCGCAAGTAATCCCCATTGCAGCCGCCGCTCCTCGCGCTCATTCTTTGCCGCCACGATCAACTCGCCGGCGATTGTGCCGCCAATCAAAAACGCGGCCCAGGGAAACAGCGCGAAGGTCGTGCGTCCGGGCAGTGGTCGAAGGTAGGCCTCGATCACGTCGGGCAGCACCGCGAGAAAGGCGGCGTCCCGGACCAGCGGCGTGCTCATCGCGATCACCCCCGTGGTGATCGCGAAAAGCATGATGCGCACCGTCCGCGTGTTCGACAGGCTCCAGAGCAGCGCCGCGACAAACATCGCCACCCCCATCACGTTGAGGATGTCGACCTTGAAGAAGTTGATCCAGGGCCCCCAGCCAAACAGTTGCGATTGCAGCCGGAACACGAACGCCAGCGCGAGGATCTGCAACGCGCGAAGCCGAGCCTGACGCGCCGCAGCCGCATGCCCGATCGCCTCCGCGCGCGACGATGCCGCGAGGGTCAGCGTCAATCCGGCGAGGAAAAGGAAGAGGGGTGCGGCAAAGCCGGCAATGAACACGGTGTAGCCATAGAGGTCGCGCTGGCGATCCTCCATCCGCGTCCACGCGTCGGTGACGTGCGCCGCCACCATGATGATCACGGCGACGCCGCGCAGCCAGTCGAGATAGAGCTTACGCTGCAGGGACGACCTCGAACGTGGTGACCAGCGCGATGTCCTGACGCAGCGAATGCCACACCGAACAGTACTTATCGCGTGACAACTGGATGGCCCGTTCGATGGCGTGGGCCGGCACGTCACCCGCGACCACGAAATGCAGCGTGAAGCTGGTGAATCGCCGCGGCGGGTCGGGTGCGCGTTCGCCGACGATGCGCGCTTCGAGACCGGTCAGCGGATGACGGCCTTTAATCACGATGTCGGCCAGATCGATCGCCATGCAGCCGGCCAGCGCCATCGCCACCGCTTGCGGCGGCGACGGCCCGGCCTGGCTGTCGCTGTCGAAAGTGATTTCGTTTTGGCCGGTGACCGCGCGAAACCGCAGGTCGCCCAGCCACGTCAGTGTGGATTCAATCGGGGGCCGGTTCACGACTCTCCCCTTTCGCTTAAGAGCTCGCCGTGACGACGGTCCGTATGCTGCGGTGACCGCGCGCCAGGTCAGCCGGCAGTAGCTTGCTGAAGTAGACCTTCGATTCGTCGTTGTTCGTCGAATGCGGCTCGTACTTGACGACGTTGAATTGCAGCTGCGCGAGCACGGCGCGCATGTCGTAGTAGCGATTCTTCGCCTTGACGACCACCTCTTCGAAGCCGGAAGCGTGCGCCCACACTTCCGATTCCTCGGTGAGCGCGCGGAAGTGGCCCTGGCCCCGCCAGTCGCGGCGCGTGCCGCCAATCCATTGATAGAGAATCCGACGGCCGTCGAACTTCACGGAGCCATCGAGCCGCCCGACCAGGTCGCGTAGCTTCGGGATGGTTTCGTGGCTGCGGATCTCATGCACGATCTTGTACGACACCGGCACCAGCGCGCCGCTGGGATCGTCTGGCAGCGGCGCTTCCGCCATCAGGATCAGGTATTCGCGATCGCCGAGGCGGTCGATGATCTCGGACGCGGTCTTGCGGCGGGGAAACTCACCGAAGTACTCCTCGATGTACTGAATCTCCCAGGCGCCGGGCTCGAGGGCATACTGCTTGATCAGGTACTCCACCAGGAGGTCGATTATACGAGAAGGGAGAACCGCGAGGTCAGCCAACGCTGTTCCGGGAGCGACCGCGCCAGGCCAAGCGCTTCCCGGTAACAGGCGGCGGCGCGTTCGAGATCACCCGCCTCACGCCACAGCTCGGCCTGAATTGCCGGCAGCAACGGATAGCGCTCGAGCGCGGCGCCGTTATCGATCGCATCCAGCGCCGCCAACCCTGCCAGCGCTCCGTCGACGCGCGAGATCGCTATCGCGCGGTTGACCGCGACCACCGGGGACCTCGTCAGCGCCAGCAGCTCGTCATACAGCTCGAGGATCTGCGGCCAGTCAGTCTCCGCCCACGACGGCGCGACGGCGTGGCACGCGGCAATGCCGGCTTCAAGGTGGTGTGCGGTGACGGTGTCGCCGGATGCGGATCGATCGAGCGCCTGCAACCCTTCGGCAACCAGCGCGCGATTCCAGGTGGATCGATCCTGGTCGCGCAGCAGCGACAGGGTGCCACCGGCATCGATGCGCGCCGGGAAGCGGGCGGCGTGCAAGAGCATCAGCGCCAGCAACGCCCAGGCCGTCGGACAGGACGTCGCCGGATGGCGCGCGAGCATTCTCGCCAGCCGGATCGCCTCGAACGCCACATCGTCCCGCATCAGCCGATCGCCGGACGTGGCGGCATAGCCTTCGTTGAACATCAGGTAGAGCGCGTCGATCACCGACTCGAGCCGGGAGGGCAGCTCCTCGGGCCCCGGCATGCCGAAACCAATGTCGTGGTCGCGCAGCGAACGCTTGGCACGGACCAGCCGCTGCGCGATGGTGCTCTCCTGCGCCAGGAACGCTCGCGCGATCTCGCCAACGCTGAAGCCACCGACGAGCTTGAGCGCCAGCGCAACGCGCGCATCGGCGGTCAGCGACGGATGGCACGTCAGAAACAACAACCCAAGCTGATCGTCGTGAAGCGCCGGCACTTCATCTTTCAGCAGCGGCGCCGCCGGCGGGTGCTCGACGATGGCGATCTCGCGCTTGATTGCCGGCTCCTTGTCGAGCGCGACCCTGGCGTGACGCAGCCGATCGAGCGCGCGGTTGCGCGCCACCTGGAACAACCATCCTTCCGGATTGCCGGGAACGCCGCGAAACGGCCACTGTTGCATCGCCGTCAGCAGCGCGTCCTGCACCGCGTCTTCCGCGAGCGCGAGGTGGCGCGAACCCAGCGTGCGGGTCAGCGTTGCGACCATCTGCCCCGCCTGACGGCGGAACAGATGATCAACTAATGCAACAGCGTCA
>DASVFC010000050.1:0-5907 GCA_036380235.1 Vicinamibacterales bacterium | reverse complement strand
GATGGCCTGTTGGCCTGTTGGCCTGTTGGCCTGTTGGCCTGTTGGCCTGTTGGCCTGTTGGCCTGTTGAGTATGATGCCCGTTATGCGATCTTGCGTAACCGTTACGCTGCTTTGCGTAATGACCCTCGCCGCTGGCTCCGGCCAAGACCATCTCGCCGCGCTCGGCATCACCGAGGGCCGCGCCAGAGAAGCGGTGTTCGATTCCTTCATCACCGACACGCTGTCCGTAGCCGGCGAGAGCAAGGTGTTCATTGCCGCGTCGACCCAGGCACGGGTGGCGATGGTGAATTTCGCGCTGTCACTCGCCCGCCGTTTCAGTGAGAGCGACGATTTCAAGCGGCGCTACGCCGACCATCGCGACGCCAACGGGCCGGATCCGCTGCCTGAAGAACCAAGCGTCGACGCCATCCTGGCCAAGCAGCGTGCGGGCTTCGAAGAGCAGGTCACGGCGATGCGGAAGCTGTTTGATCAAATCACGCCCGAGCAGCGCGCCACACTCGAAGAAGGCTGGAAGGACATGCGCGCGCAGCTGACCGAAATGGAAACTGGTCCGCGGCGCGCCGAACTCGAGAAGGCCGTTCGCCAGCAGTACGTCGCGCAGGTGCGGCAGCGTGAGCTGGCGATGCAGGAGATGGAAGGCGTGTGGCCGACCGACCACCGCGTGCTGATCGCCGGCCGGCTGCGGCACTTTCTCGACGTCACGAAGGACGTTGCCTACGACGCGAAACTCATCGAAAAGGACGGCAGGAAGATGTTCGCCGACCCGGCCAATGAAGCTCGGCCGAAGGAATGGAAAATGTGTTTCCGGGCTGGAAAACCCGCAACCGACGCCGCCCGCGCGTTCGCCCAGAAATGGTTGAACGACCTGACCGCAGCAGGAGTAAAGTAGGCAGGCCGTCCGCCTCCGCGGCCAAGCCGCTTGGGCGAGACAGACCTGTATCGGTCGCGATTCCGCGAGCACCTGTTTTGGGGGTCACCATGGAAGTCGATCGCAGAGCCTTCATCGCCAGCCTGGGCGGCACCGCCGCGGTCAGCATGATGGACCACGAAGCCAAGGCGGAAGCGCTCGAGCATTGGATGGAAGAGCGGCTCGACGAGGCCGTCGAGCAGCAGGGCGGCACGCAGCAGAAGTTCCCGAGCGTCGCCGAGCTCGATGCTGCGATCGAAACGCGGTCCTACCGCCGCGGCGTCGGCAACCTGTTCGTCAACACGCGCGGCGGCATGATGAAGAAGCTGCCGCCGATGCCGAAGAACCCCACGCTCAAGGATTTCTTCGAGCTGCGCTTCGCGCCGGCCAACCATGTGCTGCAGAGCGCCACGCGCGCGCTGAAGACAGGCATGTCGGAAGAAGTGGTGCTCGCCTGCCTGCTCCACGACGTGGTGCAGTCGATGATCAAGGTCGATCACGGCTGGTGGGGCGCGCAGTTGTTCGAACCCTACATCCCCGAGAAGTCGACATTCGCGATCAAGTATCACCAGGCCTTACGCTTCTATCCCGACGCCGACGCGGGCTACGAATACCCCGATCAGTACCTGCGCATCTTCGGCCACGACTACACGCCGCCGCCGCACATCGAGGCCACCTACAAGATGGTGCGCAACCACAAGTGGTACATGGAGCCGCGGCTCGTGACGGTCAACGATCTCTACGCGTTCGACGCTAACGCCAAGGTCTCGCTGGATCCGTTCACGGATATCATCGGCCGACACTTCAAGCAGCCCAAGGAAGGTCTCGGCAACGACAACAGCCCGAGCGCTCACATGTGGCGAACGATCGCGAACCCGGATGCGCCGCTCTAGGGGCTTGGGGCTTGGGGCTGAGGGGTTAAGGTTTGAATAGGTTTGCGATCGCGATTGGTTTAAGTGCCTGGGTTGCGGCGGCTGTAGCAGGCTTGTCCTCCGTAGCCCTGGCGAAGGTGGAGCAGACCAAACCCGCGAGTTACAAAGGGCTCGAGGTAACGGTGACGGGCGTCGAACGCTCGTCCACCGTGGCGCTGCGCGACTGCCCGCCGGGCGCGAACAGCATCAGGGGCCTCACCAAGCCTGGTGAAGAGTTCGCCATCGTCAACTTGTCGTTCAAGGTCACGCCGGCGTTCAAGGAAACGATCGTCAAAAAGCCGGTACTGCTCGACGCCGGCGGCAAGACGTTTCAGACGGCGATGTCGTTCATCGATCCCGGCAGCCAGCCGGAGTACTCGTGTGGCTTTGCCTATCGAGTGCCGGAAGGGACGAAACTCGGCCGGATCCAGATCGACACCACGACCATCGACCTCACCCCCTTCGACCGGAAGTAATTGGATCTCTTCGCCATCGCCGAGCAGGTGGCCGAAACGCTGGACATCGGTCCGGGCACGCGGGTGTTCGAAGTCGACTGCGGCCGCGGCGAGTTGCTCTTCCCTTTCTACAGTAACGGCTACATTGTCGGCGGCACCGACGGCGATTCGGCAGCCATCGAGCAGGCACTGAAGGAGATGCCGGAAGGCTTGTTCAACGTTGCCATGGCGTCATCGCTCGATCCGGCCATGCCGTGGGACGTCGTGATCTGCCGATCGCTCGCCGGTGCGCCGGATACCGGCTACGTTCGAGGTCTCGTCGCCCGCATGCTGGCCAAGGCCACGCACGCGATCGCCTTGTTGAACGTGCCTGAGAAGCATCATCAACTGCTGCTGCACGCGCTTGCCGAGGCCGGTGCCACGGCAATCCAGATCGACGGCGCCGATGTGTTTGCGCGTATCTGAGATTTTCGTGATGGGTGGCGCGAAGAAGCTGGTGGTGAAGGCCAAGATCAGCGGTGCGGCAACGAAGTAACGCCGGCAAGCGCGGCCGAGAGTCAACAGGGGCACCGCAACCGCGGTGCCCCTTTGCTTTTAGTGAGAGGCTGGTCCTGGCGGCTGGATCACCCCGTCCGGCGTGGTCGCCGGCAGCTGGTGCTGGAAGCTCGCGCCGCGCGACACGTAATCGATCAGCGACATACCGAGCAGGATGGCGAGGAAGAACAGGCCGGTCGCCACCGTCAGCTTCGTCATGTGGCTCTGATACTTGACGTGCATGAAGTACCACACCACGAGCGAGGCCTTGAAGCCGGCGATCAGCATTGCCACCGGGAAATTGAACTGTCCGAGGTCCACGTACGCCGCCGCCACCGTGACCCCGGTCAGGATCATCAGCGCGAAGAAAATCGTGAGATAGAGGCTGATTGGAGAAACGTGATCCGACATTACATGTGCCTCTCGACGAGATACAGCAGCGGAAACAAGAAGATCCAGACGATGTCGACGAAGTGCCAGTAGAGACCGCTCATCTCCACCGGCGTGTAGTACTGCGCGTCGAACCTGCCTTTCCACGCCATCCAGGTGATCACCGCCATCAGGCCCACACCGACGATCATGTGCAGCGCGTGCAGGCCGGTCATCGTGAAGTACAGGCTGAAGTAGATCTGCGTGGTGCGCTGCAGTTGATCCGGCGTCAGCGAAAGCTCGCGGTGCTCGGTCGCCGCGCCCTCAGCACCGGTGGGCGCATGGGCCTCGGCGGCCGCGTGCTGCTCGTGATAGAGCCAGTTGTAGCTCGGGCCGGGCACTTCGTAGTTGGCGAACTTGTCTTCGTACTCGATAACCTTGACGCCCAGGAAGACGCACCCTAGGAGCATCGTCAGGATCAGCCAGTTGACCGTCCACTTGCGATTGTTGGTCTGCGCGCAACGGACCGCCAGCGCCATCGTCAGCGAGCTGCCGATCAGCACCGCGGTGTTGAGGCCGCCCCAGAACAGGCTCAGGCGGCGGCTGGCTTCGGCGAAGGCGTCGAAGTACCACACGCGGTAGATCATGTAGGCCACGAACAGGCCACCGAAGAACAGAATTTCGGTGAGCAGGAAGACCCACATGCCGATGACCGCAGCTTCCTTCTGCTGCGACATCGTGTCGAAGTGATGTTGCAGCGCTGGATGGTGCGCTGCGTGCGCATGGCCGTGGCTGTGGCTGTCGGCTTGCGCAACCGCGTTAGACAAGGTGCTTCTCCTTCGCGACGACGTGCTCGTATTCGTACGGCTCGGTGGTGACGATCGGAACTTCGGTGAAGTTCTCGGTCAGCGGCGGCGACTGCGTCGTCCATTCGAGCGTCGAAGCGCCGAACGGGTTCGGACCGGCCACGGCGCCCTTCTTGAGCGAGTAGAGCAGGTAGATTACCGGCAACGCATAGCCCAGGCCGAGCACGCTGGCGCCGGCCGACGACATCACGTTGAGAACCTGCATCTCATCCGGATAGGAGTGGTAGCGGCGCGGCATGCCCAGATAGCCGACCACGAACTGCGGCAGGAAGGTCAGGTTGAAGCCGACGAACACCAGGATGGCGGCAATGCGTGAGAAGAATTCCGAATACATGCGGCCGGTCATCTTCGGCCACCAGTAGTGGAGGCCGCCCATGTAGCCCATGATCGCGCCGCCGACCATGATGTAGTGGAAGTGCGCGACCACGAAGTAGGTGTCGTGCAGGTGGATGTCCATGCCGAGCGTGGCGAGGAACAATCCGGTCAGGCCGCCGATCAGGAACAGGCCCATGAAGCCGTAGGCGTAGAGCATCGGCGTCTCGAAGGAGATCGCGCCCTTGTAAAGCGTCGCGGTCCAGTTGAAGACCTTGACCGCCGAGGGAATCGCCACCGAGAAGCTAAGGAACGAAAACACCATCGCCGCATACGTCGAGATGCCGGCCACGAACATGTGGTGCGCCCAGACAATGAAGCCGAAGATCGCGATCGCCAGCGACGAGAAGGCGACGAAGCTGTAGCCGAAGATCATCTTCTTCGAGAAGGTCGAGATCAGCTCCGACATCACGCCCAGCGCCGGCAGGATCATGATGTAGACGGCCGGGTGCGAATAGAACCAGAACAGGTGCTGGAACAGCACCGGGTCGCCGCCGCGGGTGGCGTCGAAGATCGCGAAGTTGAAGGCGCGCTCGACGAACACCATCACGATCGTGATCGCCACCACCGGGGTGCCGAGGACCTGGATCAGACTCGTCGCGTAGTGCGCCCACACGAACAGCGGCAGGCGGAACCAGTACATGCCCGGAGCACGCATGCGGTGGATGGTGACGATAAAATTCAGCCCGGTCAGGATCGACGAGAAGCCGGCGATGAAAATGCCGAGCGCCGTCGCCGCAACGTGAGTGTTTGACGCGGTGGTGCTGTACGGCGTGTAGAACGTCCAGCCGGTGTCAACGCCGCCGGCGAGCATGGCGCCGAGCGTGAGGATGCCGCCGAGCCAGTAGATATACAGGCTGAGCAGGTTGATGCGCGGGAACGCAAGGTCCTTGGCGCCGATCATCGGCGGGATCATGAAGTTGCCGAGCACCGCCGGGATCGACGGGATCAGGAAAAAGAACACCATGATCACGCCGTGCATGGTGAAGAACTTGTTGTAGGTGTCGGCGTTGACGAAGTCGCCCTGCGGCGTCGCCAGCTCGAGCCGGATGCCCATCGCGAACAGGCCGCCGAGCAGGAACATCACCGAGATCGAGATCAAATACATGATCGCGATCCGCTTGTGGTCCTTGGTCAGCAACCACGACTTCAGGCCGTGGCCGTTGTTGAGGTAATGCCGCTCGGGAATCTTGAGCTTGTCCAGCATGGCTTACTGCTTTCTTTCAGGCGCCGCCGGCGCGGTCGTCACGGCGGCGGGCGCGGCCGCCGTGGTGGTTGCATTGGGCGACAGCGATTTGACGTGCTCGATCAACGCCACCAGGTTTTCCTCGCTGACCAGGCCCTGGAACGTCGGCATCAGCGGCTGGAAGCCCCTGACGATTTTCGCCTGCGAGTTGAGGATCGACTCGCGCAGGTAGGCCTCGTCGACCAGCACCGTCGAACCGTCGGCCAGCGTCTCGGTCTTGCCGAGGATGTCCTTCAGCGACGGGCC
>DASVFC010000049.1:0-5182 GCA_036380235.1 Vicinamibacterales bacterium | reverse complement strand
GGACGAACCGCGCCGGAAAGTTGACCGACCGTAACGCGCGTGACACGTTGATGCGACCCTCTTCGATGGGCTGCCGCAGCGCTTCCAGCACGCGGCGGTCAAATTCCGGCATCTCGTCGAGAAACAGCACGCCGTGATGCGCGAGGCTCACCTCTCCCGGGCGCGGCACCGATCCGCCGCCCACCAACGCCACGTCGGAGATGGTGTGGTGCGGCGCGCGAAACGGGCGTTCGGTAATCAGCCCGACCCCTGGTCGAAGCTGCCCGGCCACCGAATGGATAGTGGTGACCTCGATCGACTCATCGAAAGAAAGCGGCGGCAGGATGCCGGGCAGTCGCCGCGCCAGCATCGTTTTGCCGGCGCCCGGCGGTCCAATCATCAGCAGGTTGTGCCCGCCGGCCGCCGCCACCTCGAGGGCACGCCGGGCAAAGCCTTGACCGTGCAAGTCGGAGAGATCTGCCAGGCCGTCGGCCCCGGCGTCGCGCCGTGAGGCGGCGTTGTCCACCGGCCGGAGAGGCACATCGGTCGGCCATTCAGCGTCTGGTTGATTGAGGCGATTGACCGCTTCTCGCAGCGTTCGCACGGGCAGCAGCCGGAGGCCCTGCACGACGGCAGCTTCTGCGAGGTTCTCGAAAGGCAGCAGCAACGCCCTGGCGCGCGATCGCCTGGCTTCAGCGGCGATCGGCAACACGCCGCGCGCTGGTTGAATGGCGCCATCGAGCGACAGCTCGCCGATGTGCACGATGCCGCCAAAGTCCGTTCGGGTGACGGCACCCGTCGCGGCCAACATGCCCAACGCGATCGGTAGATCGAACGCTGGTCCGGCTTTCCGCACGTCGCCGGGCGCGAGATTGATCGTGATGCGATTCACGGGGAAGTCGAACCCTGAATTGCGCATCGCCGCACGCACACGATCGCGGCTCTCGCGCACGGAGGCATCGGGAAGGCCGACAAGTTGAAAGTGGGGGATTCCCGCGCTGACGTCGATCTCCACGTGCACGCGGCACGCATCAACACCAATCACGGTGGCGCTCTCGAGAGTGGCTAACATGGCCGCCCGTTGGTGCAATGTGACTGCCGCGGCGATGGTCACGAAATCAGGCATGAATTCGCAGCCATACGACGCAACTCGGCTCAGACGTCGTCAATGTTGCGATCTTCCCGCGCGCCGGACGTCGCAGAAAATGACATCAGCCTGCGTGCGGTCAGGGGCGGTCGGTTTGGGCGGAACACCGCATACAGGAGCCGCGCATTTCGGCTCCGGGCGTGGGGGCTGCATCCCGACGGCACAGCTGTCGATATATCTGCGCGACGGCTACGGAATGTTTCCGTGGCGGTCACCGCCACAATCACAGCTTTGTAACCCGGGCGTGGACGGCCACCTTGCGGCCGGGGCCGGCGCCACACTTTTCGCCATGCTTGACGCATTTTTCGGGTCATCCACGAACAAGAAGTCGCAGCAGGACGAGCTGCAGGCGCTAATCGCGCAGGCAAAAGAAGAGCGCACCCTGCTCAGCGCCATGCTCACACAGATGGCCGGCGGCACGTCGAAACTGGCGCAGACCAGCAAGTCGCTCGACCAGGTCGGCCAGAAGGCCGACGCGGCCTTGAAGCGGCTCGATGAACTTGGCCAGAAGGTCACCGGATACGAGGACCGCTCGCGCGGGATCGACCAGATCGACAAACGCGTCGCAGCTCTGCTCGAACAGGTCCACGAAGCGCAGCGGGTGTCCGACAAGATCACCGCCCCCGACGGCGAGCTGCAGAAGCATCGCCTGGCCGTCAACCAGCTGGCGTCCCAGGCCCTCGAAAACCAGGCCACGATCGAGACCCTCCGCAAGGAGCGAAGCGCATTTGAAGATCTCCGCGCCCTGCTCAAAGTGTCGACGTCGGAGGTCGCCAAGTCGGTGGAGAGCGTCTCGGCGCTGAAGAGCGAGCTCGATGCCATTCGCTCCACCGGCGTGCAGTTGACGTCGGAGTTCGCGCGCATCCGCGATACCTCGCGCGAGGCGAAAGACGCCTCGATGACGGCGATGGATAACGTCAAGGAAATCGAGAAGAAACTTGGGCCGCTGGTGCAGCTGCAGGAGCTGAGCAAGAACACCGAAGAGCGCTTGGCGTCATTGAACGCGCTCGCCGAGCACGTCGCGCAAAAGGCCAAGGCCCTCGAGGCCCAGAAGCACGCCGTTGAACGCGCCGTGGTCGAGGCCAACCGCCTCAACGAAATGGTGTGGTCGATGGACGTCCAGGTGGCCAAGCTCAACGAAGGCAGCAAGAACGTGGCGCGCGCCGAAGAGACCGTGGCGCGGATGGAGAAGCTGGCGCAGGAAACTACCGAGCAACTTTCGTTGGCGACCTCGGCGCGCGAGGAATGGAGCCGCGAGTTCACTCGCCTCGAAAAAGAAAGCCGGTCACTGTCTGAGTATTTGAAGGGCACCGTCGAGCGCCTTGCCGTCGACAAGAAGGAATTCGATCAGTTCGATCACCGGCTGCGGGCGTTATCGAGCGCAGTCGGCGAAGCCGAAGCGCGCATGGACGGCGTGTTGCAGAAGGACAAGAACCTGGCGGTGATGAACCAGCGCGCCGACGAGCTCAGCAAGTCGTTCCAGACGCTGATGGCGCAGGCCGACGAGATGTCGCGCAAGCAGGGCGCGCTCGAAGCGCTCGGCGAGCGCCTGGCGCAGGTCGAAGAGATGGGACGCCGCACCGAGGCGCAACACGAGGCCTTGAAGCAGTCGCGCCAGGAGCTCGAACAACTCCGCGGCGACATCGCGGAGTTCCACAAGTCGCATGCCGCCGCGGCGCAATTGCGAGACAAGCTCTCGGCCGACCGCGCCGCGCTCGAAGCATTCGGCGAGCGTGCCACCGCGCTGCTCAGCCGGACACCGGAGCTCGATTCCAAGATGGACGCCGTGCTTGGCAAGATGGCGACGGTGGAAGAAGGCACCAAGGCCGCCACCCGCCTTGGCGAGCTCACCGCGGAGCTCGATGCACAGTTGACGCGCGTCGGCGCTCGGCTGCAGTTCATCGAGAAGCTTGAAGGCCGCATCAACAACCTGCACGTGGTCACGTCGGACGTCGATCGCAAGCTCACGGAGCAGCTCGCCCGACGCAATGAAGTGGAGAGCCTCAAGGGCCTCTGCGATACGCTCGCTACGCAGGTGATGGACGCGCAGCAAAAGCTCGATGGTGTTGCCGCGATGCAAACGCGACTGCTCCCGATCACTTCGCAGGTTACCGCACTGCAGGCCTCCCTCGAAAAATCGGAGCAGCTGGCCCAGTCGGTCAAGCAGGAGGAAGCCGTCGTCCACGATCAGAAGGCGCGGCTCACCGAACTGGTCGAGCAGGGCCGCAGCCTCGCCGCGGAGACCGCCGAGCGCTTGAAGCAGGTGCAGTCGGTGAGTGACGAGCTCGGTCGCGCCGGCAGCATCAAGGAAGAGCTGCTCAACGAGCTCGCGCGCGTGCAGGCCAGGCAACGCGATGCGGTCACGCAAACCGACGCTGCCGAAGATCAGCTGAAGCGCGCTGAGACGATGGTCAAGCAGCTGGAGCAGCGGCGGACGCAGCTGGCGTTCTCAGAAAAGAAGATCACGACCTTCGAGCAGCGCCTCAATGATCTCAGCCGCGCCACCGAAGGCGTCGAACAGAAGATCAAGGCCATTCTCGAGCGCGACGCGCTGGTCCAGGCCGTCAAACAGGAAGTGGATACGGTCTACAAGATCAGCAGCCGCAGCAAGGCCGATCTCCAGTTCGTCACCGATCACCGCAGCGAGGTGGCCGATCTCCGCGGCAAGGTGGAGAACCTGCTCGGCATCGTGTCGGATACCGATGCGAAGATTGTCGCGATCGAAGATCGCCGCAAGATGGTGGAGGAGGTGCAGACGCGGACCAACGCCATCACCAACCTGCTCGACGATATCAACGTGAACCTCGAGATGCTCGGCGAGCAGCGCGCCGTGATCGATCACGTCGGCGAGAAGCTGGCGCGGCTCGACTTCATGGTTCAGGAAGCGCAGAACACGCTGCGCGCCTTGCAGCGTGAGCGCGAAGTTGCCGAACGGATTGAGCAGGGCATCAAGAGCTTGCGCGCCAACAGCGGCGGGAGGCTCGCGACCGCCTGAGAGGTTTAGGAACGCGGCTGCTGCAGCACCAGCCGCGTGCCGACTTGCAGGTTCGTGGTCCGCAGCTTGTTCCACGCCTTCAACTGATTCACCGTCTTGCCGAATCGTTGCGCGATCTTGTAGAGCGTATCGCCGCGACGCACCGTATAGGTGCGGACGGTTTTCACCGGGGCGCGGTTCTCGACCAGCGGCTCCACCGCGGAAGTATTCTCGAGCACGTCGGCGACGATCGATTCCGCCGTCTTTTCCATTTCAGCTGATGCCGCCGACGCCCGCGCGAGCAGCGCCGCCGACGGCATGCGCGGGATGACGAGACGGGCGCCCACCGCGACGCGCGAATTCACGCGCAGGTAATTAGCTTCGGCAAGGTCGGTGCGATTGACGCGCAGCTTGCGCGCGATCGTCGCCAGCGTTTCGCCGCGCTTCACGGTATGGAACTGCAGCGCGTTGAGCTGGTTGGGCGCCGAGGTGGCGAGGCCGGCCTTGACGCGCTCGGCGGCGCCTTCCGGCACCTTGACGGTGTATTCGCCCTTCTTGACCGGCGTGGTCCAGCGGCGGAACTCGGGGTTCAGCTTCTGGATGTCGTCCATCGGCACGCCCGCCCACTCGGCGACACGGCGCAGGTCGAGCGCCGGCGGCACGACCACGGTTTCGGTCGGCGTGGTCGGCGCGGGGACGATGTCGAAGCCGTACTGCGCGGGGTTCTTGGCGATGATGACCGCCGCCAGGATCATCGGCACGTATTCGCGCGTTTCACGCGGCAGCCAGCGCGTCGAGCTGGTGAGCTGCCAGAAGTCGTTCTTGCGGCTGCGGGTCAGCGCGCGCTTCACCCGGCCCGGCCCGCCGTTGTAGGACGCCATCGCCAGATGCCAGTCCTCGAACATGTTGTGCAGCGTCTTCAGGTACTTGGCCGCGGCCTGCGTGGACTTGACGGTGTCGGCGCGCTCGTCGATATACCAGTCGGCCTTGAGGCCATTCTCGAGGGCGGTGCCGCGCATGAACTGCCACACCCCACGCGCCTTGGCGCGCGACAACGCCGACGGCTTGAAGGCGCTCTCGAT
>DASVFC010000048.1:0-5379 GCA_036380235.1 Vicinamibacterales bacterium | reverse complement strand
GACCTACCGGCTCGCCAGGCGGATGACCCTCGTTGATACCTACGCGATGGTCAACTTGATCGCCGGCGAGCGTGTGGTGGTGGAGTTGATCCAGGACGCCTGCACGGCGGGCGCGATGGCGAACGAGGCGGTGCGACTGTTGACGGACACCACCTACCGGACGCGGATGATCGCCTCGCTGGATGACGTTCGACGCCGCCTCGGAGGACCCGGCGCAAGCGACCGCGCCGCGGATGCCGTGCTCGATGTCATACACTCGACGGATGCTTCGTAGCGCCCTTGCTCTGACCCTCTGTTGGTTTGTCACCGCGCCCGTCGGCGCCGTCACCGTTGCGCCGCTCACGTTCGAGCAACTGGTCAGCAACTCCGCCGCCGTGGTGCTTGCCCGCGTCGTGGAGGTGCGAGGTGAGTTCGTTCCTGGCGGCCGCGGAATCGAAAGCATTGTCACCGTTGACGTGCTCAAGGGGCTGAAGGGCGGAACGGTGGAGACACTGCAGTTCACGGTGCCAGGCGGCCGGGCCGGCCGCTACCTGAACCTGATTCCTGGTGCGCCGACGTTCACGGCCGGCGACATCGCGGTGCTCTTCCTGACATCCCGGGGTCCGCGCCTGCCGGTGACCACCGGACTCACGCAAGGTGTGTATCGTGTGCAGTCCGGCGGCGCCGGGATGATGGTGATGCCTCCAGTCGTCGAGGCGGGCAAGGTTAGCCGGGGCGACCTGCGACGAAAACCCGAGACACTCGCCGCGTTCGAGGCGCGCGTGCGTGCGCTGGCGGGGAGATAACGCGTGAAGACGCGCGCATTAATCATGCTCCTGGCACTTGCGGCCTCGTCACCTGCACACGCGTATTTGAAGCTCGGCGCGCTGGTCGATGGCGCCGTAGTCGACGTCACGTGGCGCGGTCCGGTCCGTTACTTCATTTCCGATCGCGGCACGAGCGGTGTGTCGACCACGCAACTGCGCGACGCGGTGGCACGGGCGGCGGCCACGTGGTCGGCCGTGGAATCGGCGAACGTCGAGTTTGCCTACCTCGGCTTGACCAGCGCGGTCCCAGACGAAATTGATGGACGCGCGACGATTGGGTTCATGGATCGGCCAGACCTCGAGCAAGTGCTCGGCGCTACCAGCTTCTTGATCGACATCACGAACGGCGACATCGTCGAGGCCGACATTTTCTTCAACACGCAATTTCAGTGGTCGGTATCGGCCACCGGCACGCCCGGGCGGGTCGATCTCGAATCGGTCGCGCTTCACGAGCTTGGCCACTTGCTCGGTCTCAGCCATTCCGCACTCGGTGAAGCCGAGCTGCAGGCGAGTGGCAATCGCGTGGTGACGGCCACGGGTGCCGTAATGTTTCCGATCGCGACGTCCAGCGGCACCATCGCAGAACGCGTGCTGCATGCGGACGACATTGCGGGGATCTCCGACCTCTACCCGGCGTCATCGGCGATTTCGGACACCGGCGCGATCTTCGGCCGCGTCACCAAGAACGGGCAAGGGGTCCTCGGCGCGCACGTGACGGCGTTCGATCCGGAACGCGGTGTGCTGATCAGCAATTTCACGCTGAACCCGCAGGGAGAGTTTGTGATCGCGCGGCTCCCGCCGGGACCTTACGTGCTGCGTGTTGAACCGCTCGACGATGCAAGCCCCGACAGTTTCTTTTCGGTGCCTATTGATGCGAATTTCCGCGTCACCTACGCGCCACGAATGGTGGTGGCGCCGCAGGGCGGCTCGTCACGATCGATCGAGATCCAGGTCGCACCGAAATGAGTCGGTCGCTCATCGTCGCGGCGCTGCTGACGATCGGTTTCCCGGACGCGGCCCGTGCGCAGGTCGCGGCCGGCCAAGTAACGATCAATGGCGGGCTGTCGTGGGCGGGAGGCTACGGCATCGGCGAGTCCAGCGCGCAACTGCGGACCAATGCCCCTGGCGCGACGCCACCGCCGTTCACGCTTTTTGATGTCGATTCGCAGATCGGTGCGACACTCGGCGGCGAGGTTCGGGTCGGCGTCGCAGTGGCGCGACGCTTCACCGTCGAGGGTGGCGCGGTGTTCGCGCGGCCGCGATTGTCGTTCAACATCAGTGGCGACCCTGAAGCCGGAACACAGGAGCTCGAAGGCGAATCGCTGCAACATTTTCTCTTCGATGCCGCCGTATTGTGGCAACTGCCGATGGAGCGCCATCCACGATGGCGCAGCTTCGCCGTCGCGGGTGGCGGCTATCTGCGCCAGCTGCACCAAGATCGCACGCTCGTGGAGAGCGGACAGGTCTACTATTTCGGCGGTGGTGCCCGCTACTGGCTGCGCGGCCGCCCGACATCGGCTCGTTCGATCGGCGTCCGCGGTGACGTTCGTCTGAACCTGCGGCTGCAGGGCATTGATTTCGATGATGATGTGCGTGTCTACCCAACGCTGTCGCTGCTGATGTTCCTGGCGTTGTGACCATACCGGCCGTCGCGTTCCACGAGGTGTCGGCGAGTCGCGGCGGCCGCGGTGTGTTGCACGGCGTCTCCCTGGCCATCGGCGCTCGCGAGACGGTTGCGCTGGTGGGGCGCAGTGGTTCAGGCAAGACGACGTTGCTGCGACTGGTGAACCGGCTGCTCGAACCCGATGCAGGCAAGGTCGTGGTGGACGATCGCGACGTCCGCGAGTGGGATCCGATTGCGCTTCGCCGCCGCACCGGCTACGTCATTCAAGACGCCGGCCTCTTTCCGCACATGATCGTCGCCGCGAATATCGCGACGATACCCTCGCTGCTGGGATGGGACCATGCCAGAATCCGCGCGCGCGTCGACGAACTGCTCGCGCTCGTGGGCCTCGAGCCGGGCGAGTTCCGGGAGCGCTGGCCCGACGAACTGTCCGGAGGCCAGCGGCAGCGCGTCTCGCTGGCGCGCGCACTGGCGGTGGACCCGCCGCTGCTGTTGATGGACGAGCCGTTCGGCGCGCTCGATCCAATTACCAAGTCGGAACTGCATACCGAGTTCAAGCGCGTGCAGGCCGCGATGCATCGCGCGGTGATCCTCGTCACGCACGACATCGGCGAGGCGATGCAGCTCGCCGACCGTGTCGCGGTCCTGCATGAAGGCCGCATCATCGCCTGCGCTCCCGGAGCGGAACTGCAGCAGTCATCCGATCCGCGCGTGGCGTCGTTGGTCGGCAGATGAGCGGTTTACTTGCATTCGTGGCCGCGAACCGCGCGGAGATGCTGGTGCGGCTTGGCGAGCACGTCGTACTCGTGGTGCTGTCAACGGCGATCGCCGCGGCTGTGGGTATTCCGCTTGGCATCCTGGCGGCGCGACGCGCGTCGCTGGCGAAACCGATCGTCGGCCTGGCCAACCTCGCGCAAACAATTCCAAGCCTGGCGCTGTTCGGCTTTCTGATTCCGCTGCCGTTCATTGGCGGCATCGGCACGCGAACGGCGTTGGTGGCGCTAACGCTGTATGCCGTGCTGCCGATCCTGCGCGGCACCATCACCGGAATTCACGGCGTTCCCGCCGCGGTGGTTGAGTGCGCCGTCGCCATGGGACTGACGCCGCGCCAGGTGTTGCGGCGAGTCGAGTGGCCGCTGGCGCTGCCGTCGATCGTGTCTGGACTACGCATCGCCGTGGTGATCGGCGTCGGGACCGCGACAATCGCGTCGGCGATCGGCGCCGGCGGGCTTGGCGACTATATTTTTCGCGGGCTGGCGATGGTGGACGGCACCGTGATCCTGGCCGGGGCATTGCCGGCGGCGCTCCTTGCGATGGCGGCGGACGGCGTGCTCGCGCTTGCCGGCCGCGTCGCCGACGCCAGGCGCCGCACGGCTACCGCCACCGTGTCTTTGATCGCGATCGCGGTGATCGCGGTCGCTGCAACCGTCTGGGCCGCACGGGCCGCCGAGCGCAGCGACATCATCATCGGTTCCAAGAACTTCACGGAGCAGGTCATCCTCGGCGAGCTGCTGGCGCAGACAATCGAACGCGAGACCAAACTGTCGGTCGAACGGCGGCTCAATCTCGGTGGCACCGCGATCGCGCACCAGGCCTTGCTTAGCGGCGGCATCGACGCCTACGTTGAGTACTCGGGCACGTCGCTCACCGCGATCTTCAATCAACCGGCGGCAACTGATGCCGACCTGGTATTCAACCAGGTGCGCGAGCGCTACGCCGCGATTGGCATTACCGCGTTGCCGCGATTGGGTTTCAACAACACGTTTTCGATCCTGGTGCGGCGCGCCGACGCCGAACGTCTCGGGTTGAAAACGATCAGCGATCTGAACCGCGTCAAGGAGTGGCGCGCCGGATTTGGATACGAATTTCTCGAACGGCCCGATGGGTTCAAGGGGCTCGCGGCCGCTTACGGATTGCAGTTCGCCAACCAGCCCCGCGTCATGGACCTGAACCTGATCTACCGCGCCGTCGCCTCGCAGGAGATTGATGTGACCGCGGGCGATGCGACGAGCGGATTGATCGAGGCGCTGGACCTGGTCGCGCTGGACGACGACCGCCGCTATTTCCCTGTTTACGATGCGGTACCGGTGGCCCGGGCTGCCGTGCTGCTCCAGCATCCCGGCGTCGTAGCGGCCCTGCGTCATCTCGAGGGCGCGATTTCCGCGGATGAGATGCAGCGGATGAACTACGCCGTCGATGGTGAGAAGCGGACGCCGGCGGAAGTCGTTCGTGCGTTCCTTGATACAATTGAAAGCTTCTATGGCCAGCCTCGATAGCTTCAAGACCCGCAGCTCCCTCAACGTCGGCTCCGACACCGTCAGCTACTACAGCCTGCCCGCTCTCACGCAGCGTTTTCCGGGCGTCGCGACGTTGCCGTATTCACTGAAGATCCTGCTCGAGAACCTGCTGCGCCGCGAGGACGCGGCGTTCGTGAAGACGGCAGACATCGAGGCGCTGGCATCGTGGTCGCCGAAGAAGATCGGCGAAAGGGAAATTTCGTTCATGCCCGCGCGCGTCCTGCTGCAGGACTTCACCGGCGTGCCGTGCGTGGTCGATCTCGCCGCGATGCGGGACGGCATTGTCGCACTCGGCGGTGATCCGCAGAAGGTGAATCCGCTCCAGCCCGTCGAGCTGGTCATCGATCACTCGGTGCAGGTCGATCATTTCGGCACCGCCAACGCGTTGTCGCTCAACGGTGAGCTCGAGTACTACCGCAACCGCGAACGCTACGTGTTCCTCCGCTGGGGCCAGACCGCGTTCCGCAACTTCCGCGTCGTCCCGCCAGAAACCGGCATCGTCCACCAGGTCAACATCGAATACCTCGCGCGGGTCGTTTGTCGCGACGTCACCGACCAGGGAGCCGTCGCCTATTTCGACACGGTGTTTGGTACCGACTCCCATACGACGATGGTCAACGGGCTCGGCGTGGTGGGTTGGGGCGTGGGTGGC
>DASVFC010000047.1:0-4097 GCA_036380235.1 Vicinamibacterales bacterium | reverse complement strand
TGTTCTCTACCGTTGTGGCAAGAGCGACCCGCGGCTACCGCGGCGGGAGCGGATGGTTCTTCTTCATCTCCGCCATCCCGTTGGCGAGAAACGCGCTGACCACCTCCGCATGCGCGTGTAACAGCTTGACCACGTACGCGTCTTTCGATGTCTCCACGATCCTGACGCCGCCAGCCGTCCGCTCGTGCGTCACGGCGATCTGATCGGCGTGCTTGAACAATTCGACGAATAGCGGATCGCGCTGATGAATCGGCCGCTGCTCCTTCAGCCGCGCCAGCATCGACGCAACGTGCGCCTGCAGCAAACGGGTCGCCTCGGGGTTCTTGGACTCGGTGACCGTCTCGATGCCATCGGCGCGCGGGATTACCATCCTGGTGATCTCCGTCCGGTGTTCGAACAGCTGGTGAAACAGCTGCATGTCTGCCATGTGTGATGGATCGCCCATCATGCCTCCGCCGCCACGCCCGCCTTGTCCGAACGAGGGTGTGACCGCGATCAGCGCGATGACCACCTGCATTAGCACTGCCGCGAAAAGCCCATTCGCCATAACATCTCCTTCCACAAATCGATTGACGCGGTGTCACTGCTTCGCGAGTGCGGCAGCGACCGCTGTCATCCGCTCACCCGCATCACGCGCGACCAAACTCAACTCTGGAGCTCCCTGTAGCGCTACCGTGCTCAGCAGCGCCTCCGGATCGGTCAGCCGGACACCGCTCCGCCCATCGGCGAGCCATTCGACGGTCACGTTGCACGGTAACAGCAGCCCGACCGACGGCTCAGCCGAGATCGCGCTAAACGCGAGCGGCGGATTGCAGGCGCCGAGAATCACAAAGGGGCGAAACTCACGGCCAAGCTTCTCGCGAAATGTGGCACGCAGGTCGATCTCGGTCAGGACGCCGAACCCCTCCTGCTTGAGCGCCTCGCGCACACGCTTTACCGCGTCCTCGAATGACAGCGGCAATTCAACGGTAAGTCCCAATTCCTTCGACATACACCCCGTTGTGCAAGAGTTGCTCCCCGGTTCGTCGAGCGCGGTGCCACAAAATCACGCCTGATTGCGCATTTGCGCCGGCGGGCGCCCCCCACGGCGCGAAAGATTCCCCGTGCGATGGGCAATCGCACGCGACTGATATGGGATCGCGCCGCAGCCGATGTATCCCGAGCAAACAGGCTGTCGCAAGTTCGTAACCTCGGTCGACGAGCTGATTGGAGATGCCCTGTTTGGCAACCCTGTCTCTGCTGAGGCATACCCCGGACTGACTTAGAATTGAGCGTTCGCAGTTACTCGGAGACACGATGAAACGTCCTCTCAAGAGAAGTCCGCTCTTCACCGCCGCAACGGTCCTTCTGACCACGATTGCCGCCGCAGCATCACAACAATCCGCCCCGGCCCCCCAGGCAGGCACGCCGGCCACGATTCCAGCGCCGGTTGTCGCGGCGGCGCAGAAGATCGCCAACGATCCGCAAGTCCTGGCGCTGCTCAAGGATCAAGGCACCGAGGCCGCGGCCAAGGCGCGATGGAATCAGTTCCTGGAACTCGTGCGCATCCCCTCGCCGTCGCGTCAGGAGCATTTGAAAGCGGCGGAGATTCATCGCCGCGCGGTGAACGAATGGGGTTTCGCGCCGGCGGAAGTGATGACGCGCGCCGATGGGATTATCGAGGGCACCGACACGAACATCGTCGACAACCTGCCGGTCTACAACGCGTGCGTCGTGATTAAAGGCTCGTACGCGGGTAGCGCTGGCGCGCAGCATTATAAGGGTCAGTTCCCCAAGGTGCTCGTCGAAGGCCACATCGACGTCGTCAACCCCGAAGAACTGCCGAAGACTGGTGACCCATCCATCCGCATCAAGCTCCAGCCCTACGCGCAGCCGGTGGTCGCGACGCCTGAGGAGCTGGCCGCGATCCCCGACGAGCTGTCGTTCGACAGCAAAGGGCGCGTGATCGAGAACGACAAATACGCGATGGCCAGCAAGATTTTCGCGAATGCGAAAGAAGCCGAGGCCGGCGGCGGCGTGCGCATCTACGTTCCCGGCTACGGCGACATGATGCCGAGCACCTCAAACGCATTCGTCCTTGCGGCGGCGATGAAGAAACACAAGATTCGCCCCGTCTACGACATCTGGATCTGCGGCACCGCCGGCGAGGAAGGCAAGGGCAACCTGGCGGGGATGAAGCAACTGTATGGTTTCGATCAGAAGGCGGGCACGGGATCCAATCCCCTCAACTTCGTCGCGAACTTCGGTCTCGAGGGCGGGGGGGTGGTGAACTTCCTCGGCAGCTACCGCTTCGAGATGTAGTTCAAGGCGCCATCGCCGCGCGTGGATGGCCCGAGCGCTCCTGCGGCCATGGCCGCGGCGATCGCGATGATCGCGGACGTGAAGACGCCATCGGAGCTCCGCCCTGGCGCGCCGCGCACGACCTACACCGTCGGTCGCGCCAGCTGCGAACCGCCGCCGGCGGCCAACATGGCCACGCCAAGTTGCGCGCTCGAAGTCGACATGCGCTCGCCGCGCAAGGAGACGCTCGATGAAATCCGCAACGTCATCGAACCGATGTTTCAGGCGGGCGTGACCGCCGAGAACGCCAGGCATGGGCGCAAGGATGGCAGCGACGAAGCGATTAGCCTCGAGCTGCTGTGGTACGGTTTGCGGCCGGCGTACGTTGCAGAGAGCGTCGATAATGTCGCGGTCCACGCCGGTCTGCAGTCAGGCATTCAGCTCGGCGCCATCACCTCACCGATGGTCGGCACCGGATCGGGCAGCCTGAACGACAACGTCCCCGCCAACACCGGCGTGCCGACGTATCAGTTCACTCTCGCGTCTTCGGCGGCAGGCGCCGGCGGCCATGCATTCTGGGAGTGGGGCACGCGAGGATTACCCGCCAACGAGGTGGCGCGCATGCATCGCGTGCTCACGGCGGCGTTGATCGTGTCGGGATTTCACGCGGCGGACGGCACCGTCGTGCAGCCCGCCGCCGGACCGATCGGCAAGCGGACGCGCGAAGTCGTCCGATAACCTGGAGCCTCGATCATGAAGCACCTGATTTCTTCGCTCGTATTCGTCATCGGCGTCGCCGCAGCCGGCACGCCCGCCTTCGCGCAGCAATCAGGAAACCTGCGCGTCGAGTTCCAGGGCCCCGGCGGTCATAGCTCAGGGGCCTATGGACGGGTCAGCGCGCTGCACGCGGCTGCGCGCGCGGTGATCCTGATTCAGAAGGCATTGCCTGCCCGCAGCTACCAGATCACGAATCTGACCGGCGGCAACTCGGTCAATTCAATCGCATCGGACGGTCTCATCGAGCTGAGGTTGACCGCCCCGAATGCCGCTGCTTACAAAGAGCTCGTCGCTGCCGTCACCAAGGCCGCCGCTGAAGGCGCGGCAGCCGAGAATGCATTCCGCGGAGTGAAGCCCGGTGATCTCACGAGCGGAGCTCCAGCGACGGTGCGCTCTTTCGTCAAACCGTTCTAAGTCGAGCGCCTATTCGGGTCGCGCATCGTGTCGCGACCCGTCGCGACAGCACAGCGGAGGATATGCTGTCGGCGAAGTACGAACGGCAATAGGCAGCGGTGTTGACCCTTTACTTCGTCCTCGTCTACGCCATCAGCTGGACGCTCTATTACGTCGCTTCCACGGCCGGCGGCCCCGCCGGCACGCTGGTCTTCTATCTTGGCGTCTTCACGCCGGGCCTCGTGGCCCTCGCGTGGGCGTGGTTCGAACGACGGGGCGCCGGTGTCAAGGCGCTCACCGCGCCGTTGTTTCACGTCAACGTGCCGCTTCGCTGGTATGTCTTTGCGATCAGCTACATGGCCGCCGCCAAGGTCCTCACCGCCATGGTGTTTCGCGGCGCTTACGGCTATTGGCCGCCATTCGGAAGCGGGCCGTGGCTCCTGCTGCCCGTCGTCATCGTCCTCGCGACGCTGACGTTCGGACAGGCCGGTGAGGAATTGGGATGGCGTGGCCATGCGCTGCCGAGACTGGCGTCACGGTTCGGGTTGCGCGCAGCGTCGATTATCGTCGGCTTCGTGTGGGCGGTGTGGCACTTGCCCCTGTTCTTCTGGTTCCCCCAGGCAGACACCTATCTTCAGTCTTTCCCG
>DASVFC010000046.1:0-6576 GCA_036380235.1 Vicinamibacterales bacterium | reverse complement strand
CGCCACGAACCTGCTCGGACTGGCGCCACCGCCGCGCTCGCGTGCGCCGCGGCGGAAGCTGCTCGCCGCCGGCCTCCGCGCGCTACGCTCGCATTCAGCGCGCGAGGCAGTATCTCGCTACTCGCTTCGCCGGCTCCCTCGCAACGCGTCTCGGCTCCTGCCGGCTGCGGCCTCCGCGGACTGGCGTCAACGCTGCGCGTTGCCGCCATCCTTTCGGGACACGGGAAACCGCATGGCGTTCGCCGAATTGCGTGGCTTCGCTGTGACGCGCGATTTCGATCGAGTGACGCGCAGGCGAAATCGCGCGTGCAATTCGACTTACGCCATGCGGTTTCAGCACACTGCGTCCGTGTCCCTCAAGTCGGCCGCTGCCGGCAGGAGCCGAGACGCTCGCTCGAGGTGCGCAAAGCTTGCCCCCGTAGCCATGGCAAGGGCGGGTCGCTCGTTGCGAGATGCTGCCTCGCGCGAATGACTCGTCTGTAGTTCAGCAGATAGCGGTCCCTCAGTCGGTCGACGCGTTGCCAAGAATTGACTCGCCCAGACGGACCGCGAGCGAGCGCGGCGCGGTGGAAGCAGCTCGCGGCCGGCCGACTTTGCGTCGCCTCCAAGCCGCACTAGAAAACGCGGAGCTGCTCAACACCATCGGCCGGGGTTGGGGGTCCCCGGCCGTTGTTCAAAGAGACCGCGGCAGCGACGCGTTTTCTGAGGCGACGCAATAGCGCCACCACGACGCGATTTGCGCGTCGTGTGGCGCGCGGAGGCCGGCGGCGAGCTGCTTCTACCGCGCCGTGCAGCGCGAGCGATGTGCGACGGCAGCAAAAAGCTGCTACGCGATCTTTGACTGCGTTGTCTCAGCGGCTAACGCGAGCGGGAGCGCCGTCAGGCCGAGTGAGTCGCATGTCGCCTTCCACTCATCGACCGTCATCGCTCCATCCGCCAGCTTGTTGATCGCCACGTGCGGCTCGAAGTGGCGAGCGCCGAGGACGACGTTCAGCGGGCGGCCCGGCGCGGTTTCGATGGTCCAGCCGTTGCGGATCAACGCGGCGCCAATCGCGCAAAGCAGCGTGTGCTTGGTGTACTCAATATGTTCGGGTGGCGTCGCATCAGGCCGGTCGTGCTGCCTGGCGAGCTCGGCGCCTTTCTTGATAAACCAGTCCCTGTCCGGCGGAATCCGATCGGCCGTCAACGTGCCGAGCCACTTCACGTGCTCGTCGACCATCGATTGCCACATCGCCGCGTAGACCTTCGAGCCGACCTCTTCCCACTTGATCGCTCGCAGCTGCGCCACGTTCTCCTTGCCGTAGATGTGCTCGACCAGCGAGCGGACGTGACGATCGGGATCCTTCAGCATCACCGCGGTCTTGTCCCGCGGGTATTCGCCGACCTTGAAATTCAGCCGCGCAATCGCGGCGACGCGTTCGGCGGTCGGCGGATGCGAATCGTATTCGCCGGTCTCCGCCCCGAGCGCGTTCTGCTTCGCGTAGTCGGCGAACAGCTTGGACATCTCGGGGTCGGCAAGATAACGCTCGAAGCCGTCGTGGATCGGCGGCAAATAGCCGGCACGGAACACCGGCACCACCTCGTTCTGATAGAAGCTCGAATACGCCGGCGCGATGACTGCGACCCGCTTCAGCGCGCTCATCGCGGCGCCAACACCCGCCACGCGCGCCGCCGTCGCGTCTGCCACGAACTCCTGCTCGCGCGACACCTGCATCGTCATCTTCATGAACATGCGGCCGTACAGCTCGAACACCTTCGCGAGGATCCACATGTGACCAACGTGATCGAGCGCGCGGAAGATCGCGGCGCGGGTCTTGTAGATCCAGGGACCGAGGGCGACGTCGCCGCTGACGAAGTGGCCAAATTCGTGTGCGATCACCGAACGTAGTTCGGCAGGGGACAAACCCTTGAGCAGCGGCAGGCCCACCCCCATCACCCGCTTGCTGCCAAGGCCCATGATGCCGCCGCGATGCGTCACGAAGGCGTTGACGTCGGCCAGCAGGTAGACTTCGTCCGGCCTTCGCTGCGACGTCGATTTCGCCACCTGCTCGATGATGATGAAGAGATACGGCGCGTTGGCCGGCGTGAGGCGCGGGCCTGGCGGCTCGAACTTGTCGACGCGCGGCACGACCGCCCACAGAATGGAACCGCCGCCGACGAGGCAGAACAGCCAGAGGCGGGCGTGGACCCGATCCAGCTCGGTGAGCTCGTAGTAAGGGATCCACAGCAGCCCGCCGGCAATGGCGAGCGACAAGCCGTAGAAACCCACCATCAACAGCAGCGCCATCACGGCGCGCGCGCGCAGGGACCGGGAGTTGGTCATGACCGTGCCTCTGGGGGGCGTTGTTACCTTTTTCGGCGGTAAGCGGTCGGGTCAGCAGTGCCGTAAGGGTCGTATATGGAAAGACTGCTGGGCCGATACTCCCCCTATCTCTATGCGCTCCTGAGGATTGCTGCGGGTTTCCTGTTCTTCCAACATGGCTTGCCGAAGTTGTTTGGCGGCTTCGGGCGCCCGGCGCCGGCGGAGTTGATGTCGCAGATGGGCCTGGCCGGCATCATCGAGGTGGTCGGCGGGGCGCTGATTGCCGTCGGCCTGTTCACCAGCCCGGTGGCGTTCATCGCCTCAGGCGAGATGGCCGTGGCGTATTTCCAGGCACACGCCCCGCGCGGGTTCTGGCCGATCACCAACGGCGGCGAGCTCGCGGCGCTGTATTGTTTCGTGTTCCTGTATTTCGCGGCGGTCGGATCGGGTAAGTGGAGCGTCGACTCGCTACGGAAATAACACGAAGAGCACGAAGCACCCGAAGAACACGAAAAATCTTTACCAAAGTGCCATTGCCGCTTAGCAGCACTGGCCTTTAGAAAAATTTTCTTCGTGACCTTCGTGTCCTTCGCGATCTTCGTGTTAACGGTGACGGACCGCGCATATACTTCGCCAATTCGGGGGTGTGCTCATGTTACGGTGCCGCTACGTCGCCTGCCTCTTAACGTTCTTCCTCGTTGGTTTCAGCTCGTCAGCCCTTGCGCAGATTGATACCGGCACCATCGTCGGACGCGTGTCGGATCCGAGCGGCGGCGTGCTGCCTGGCGTCACGGTCACCGCGACGCAGCAAGGCTCCGGCGTCGCGTCGACGGCGGTCACTAACGCAAACGGTGAGTTCATCTTTCCCGGCCTGCGCGTTGGCGTCTACGAAGTCGCCGCGGAACTGCAGGGGTTCCGGCGCACGGTGCGCGAGAACGTGCAGCTCAACGTGCAAACGCGCGCGCAGGTTGACCTGCAGCTGAGCGTTGGCGCCGTCACCGAACAAGTCACCGTCACGGGCCGCAGCGAGCTGCTGCAAACCCAAACTGCAGACATCGGCACCATCGTCGATCAGCGGCAGGTGCAGGATCTGCCGCTGCTCGGCCGACGATATTCGGAGCTTGCGTTCTTGACCCCGGGCGTGGTGGCCGCGCCGGCGGGCATCAGCAGCCGCGGCGAAGACACGTTCTTCAACGCCAACGGCAACTACGCGACGTGGAACAACTACACGCTCGACGGCGCCGACAACAATTCCTTCTCGACCAACCTCCAGGAACGCAGCCCGCAAGTGGTGGCGCCGCCGGTGGATGCGCTGCAGGAGTTCAAAGTCCAGACGCGGACCTATTCGGCGGAGTTCGGCAAGGCCGCGGGCGCGGTGATCAACGCGTCGATCAAGCAGGGCACCAACAAGTTCAGCGGCTCACTGTTCGCGTTCCTTCGCGATGAAGCACTGAATGCGAACACGTGGGACAACAACCGCGCCGGACGTGACAAGGGACCGTTCAACCAGCTCATCGCCGGCGGCACGTTCGGCGGCCCCATCGTCCGCGGCCGCACGTTCTTCTTCGGCGACTACCAGTCGTCTCGCACGGAACGCGCGCTGTCGCAGACGGCGACGGTGCCAACGGCGCGAATGAAGAACGGCGACTTGTCGGAACTGACCGGCGCCATGGTGGCCAACAATCCGTTCGTGCCCGCCGGTTGCGTGGACGCCGCGGCAAGGACCGTCTCGCGTTCGTGCTTTGATTCGTCCGCAGCGCGGCTGCTGGATCTGTTCCCCGCGCCGAACGTTCCCGGCACCGGCTTCTTCAACAACAACTTCATCTCCAACGGCATCCTCACGAACAACGTCGACCAGTTCGACATTCGCGTCGATCACCGCCTCGGCGCCGGCAGCGATTCGCTGTTTGCGCGCTACAGCTTCCAGAACACCGATCGACTCGAGCCGCCAGTGCTCGAAGATCCGGTCGCGTCGGGCGACTTCTCGAGCGACATCCTCAACCGCGGCCAGAGCGGCGTGGCCGGCTGGTCGCGCGTGTTCGGTGCGAGCCTGTTCAACGAGCTGCGCGGCTCGTTCAACACGGTGCGATCGGACGTGATTCATCCGGCATTCGGCCTCGATGTGAACGCTCAATACGGGATCAAAGGCGTGCCGACGGATCCGCGTTTCTACGGCGGGCTGCCGCACATCGCGATTTCGCGCGTGCAGCGCATCGGCGGCCCGTTCTTCCGGCCGCAGTTCCAGGACTCGCGCGTGTTCCAGCTGGCCAACAACCTGACGTGGCAGAAGGGCAGCCACGCGATGAAGTTCGGCGTCGAGTTCCGGCGCGATAACCTCAACTACATCGATCTGCGCTCGCTCAACGGCGAGCTGTCGTTCAACGATGGCCGTTACACCGGCCTGGGCTTCGGCGACTTCCTGCTCGGCCTCGGCACCGCGCAGCGGTTGACGCTGTTCCACGAGCCAGACCTGTACGCGAACGGGTGGCAGTTCTACGCGCAAGACAGCTGGCGGGTGCGGTCTGATCTGACCCTGTCGCTCGGCCTGCGCTACGAGATGTTCACGCCGCTGATCGATCGCAACAACCTGCTGACCAACATCGATCCGGCGACGGGGCAGCCATTCACCGCGCGCGACGGCAGCGTGTTCGATCGGGCGTTGATTCATCCCGATCGCGATGACATCGCGCCCCGGTTCGGCGTGACCTGGAGCGTCACCGACAAGGTGGTGATCCGCGGCGGCTACGGCATCTTCTACCAGCAGTTCGATCGCTACGGCAGCGAGAGCCAGCTTGGCTTGAACCTGCCGCAACTGGTGGACGCCTCGATCACTGCCAACAGCGCCAACGAGGCGCCGGCGTTCACCTTCGCGCAGGGCTTCACGCCGCTCAACCCAACGACGGTGAATCCGGCGATCGTGCAGTGGCGCATCCAGGATCCCGAGCAGGACACGCCGATCGTGCAGCAATTCAGTTTCGGGCCCGAGTTCCAGTTCGCCGAGACCATGGTGGGCGCGATCGAATACGTCGGCAACCGCACGCGCAACGGGCGCCGGCTGCGCAACCTGAACGAAGGCATCATCCAGGCAAACGGCACCATCGTCTTTCCGTACGCGCAATACGGGTATGGCAACGCGTTCCTCGAGCAGATCGTGACCAACGGCCGCGCCGATTACGACGCGCTGCAGATGCGCGTCCAGCGGCGCATGACCCGCGGGCTGGCGTACACGATGGCGTATACGTGGAGCAAGGCGCTCGGCGACTTCCTCGATCACCTCAGTGCCGGCGGCGGCGCGACGGGGAATTTCCCGGGGTCGGCGTACGCGATGGAGAAAGACTACGGTCTGCTGTCGTTCGACATCAAGCATCGCCTGGTGACGAGCTTCATCTACGAGCTGCCGTTCGGTGACGGCCGCGCGTTCCAACCCACCGGCGCGCTTGGCGCGATCGCAAATGGATGGTCGGTGAACGGCATCCTGACGTTGAGTGGCGGCCGCCCGTTCACCGTCACGGCGACCGATCAGGCAGGAACCGGCCCGGGCCGCTTCTCGCGCGCGAACTGCGTCGGGGACGCAGTGCCCGATGGGTTCAACCAGACGATCGATTCCTGGATGGACCCAACGGCGTTCACGCCGACAACGACGAGAACGTTCGGCAACTGCGCGAACAACACGGTGCGCGGACCGGGCTCGAAGTCGATGAACCTGTCGGTGTTCCGCTCGATCCCGATGGGCGCGGAGCGGCGAGCCGAGATCCGCATCGAGACCTTTAACCTGTTCAACTGGGTCAACTACGGCTTCCCGGCCGCGAACATTTCAAACCTGGGCACGTTCGGCCGCATCACCAGCTCGATCGGTGATCAAAGGGAGATCCAGCTGGCCCTGAAGTTCTACTTCTAATAGCGGCAAAGTGCTGCTTAGGGAGACCGAAACCGATCGCTGCTGCTTGTCCACGGACGATTAGCCACGGAGGACACGGAGGACACGGAGAAATCTTTTTCTAAACGCAAGTGCTGCTTAGCAGCACTGGTAGATCGATTTGCTCCGTGCCCTCCGTGTTCTCCGTGGCTGACGTTCGTAAGGGCACTTGCAATAGCGTAACTTTTTCTATTTGCGTCGACTGTCGAAGGGCAGGTGCCGCTTAGCGGCACTGGTATTTAGATAAGATTTCTCCGTGACCTCCGTGTTCTCCGTGGTTGTCGTTCGTCAGGGCACTCGCAATATGCGCAGACTCCTTCTAATTGTCTCGATCGTTCTCGCGGCGACGTCGTTGCCT
>DASVFC010000045.1:0-5627 GCA_036380235.1 Vicinamibacterales bacterium | reverse complement strand
GTATATGTGAATTTGAGGTCCACAGCCATCGCCGGTCGTAGACTGAACGGGAGGGCCAGGTTGGAGAGCTTACAAATACGACCCGCAACCGGCGACGACATCCCGCACGTTCGGCAAATGATGCAGGAGTACGTCGAATGGATCGGGCTCGATCTCGCCTTCCAGGAAATCGACGAGGAGTTGTCGCGGTTGCCCGGCGAATATGTGCCGCCGCGAGGTGCGCTGTTCGTGGCCACCGAAGGCGGCAGTTATCTCGCCACGATCGCACTGCGGCCGATCGACGGTTCGATCGCCGAGATGAAGCGGTTGTATGTCCGTCCCCAGGCGCGTGGGCGAGGCCTGGCGCGCGCGTTAATCGCGCGCCTGTGCGAACACGCACAGGCGTTAGGTTATGAAGAGATTCGTCTCGATACGCTGCCGATGATGGGTAACGCGCAAGCGCTGTACGAGTCGCTCGGTTTCACCGATATCGAGCCGTACTACGAGACGCCGATCGCCGGCACGCGCTTCATGGCGCGGAAGCTGTCGCGCTAGCCCGCCACCGCGGTCAGCCGCACGTACTCAATCCAGATCGGCACGAGCCGGTCCATCGCGCCGCGCAGCGCGGCAGCTGCCTCAGGCGTCAGGTCGGTAAACGGATCGCGGCCGATGCGCGCCTTCGTGGCGTCGTCGACACGCGAGAGATCGATCCGCATGGGGCCGTCGATCTTCCTCTGGAAGCTGAGCGTCTTGAAGACTTCGTTCACCGCCTCGCGCACGGCGCGGTAACGCTCGACGGGGACGCCCGCGGCTTCGGCGCCAAGCGGAATGGTTTCGGTGTCCCATGTCTTTTGCGCGGCACGGCCACGAGCCGCTGCGTCGGTCGCCGCTGCTGCTTCTTTCTCTGCCGCACGAACGGCTTCGATCTCCCGGGTCATCCCTTTCGAGTACCCGTCGAGATCGGCGGCGGTAAAGCTGGCGGCGGCGGCCTGTCCCGACGCCGCTACTTGCGAAGACGCCGCGGGGCCCGCCCCGCCGGCACCGACCTCCCCGCCGCCACACGCCACACCAACGGCAACACACAGGATGGAACCTATCAGCGGCAACAAGTTCTTCGTCGGCATCGTCACAAGAAAGCTTAGCAGAGTGGCGATAGAATGAATTCGTTGACGACACAGCTCAACGGTCGGATCGCGCTTGGCGTCGCGACGCTGACGCTCATGGCGGCGTTCTTCGCTTCGGCGCAAGCCCCGGTGCTGACCGTACTCGCGCGCGACGGCCGCAAGCCGCTGCCGATCACCGCGATCAATAACCAGGAATACATCGCCGTTGATGACGTGAACACGGCGTTCGGCACCACATCGCGAGAGGATCGCGTCGCCGGTGGCCTGGTCATCACCGCGCGCGGCCAGTCGATCGTGCTCACCGCCGATCAAAACGTCGTCTCGGTGGCGGGCCGCCTGGTCTCCTTGCCTGCGCCCGTGCTGCGCCGCGACAACCGCTGGTTAGTACCGGTGGATTTTCTGCCGCGGGCGTTGTCGTCCGCGCTCAACACCCGCATCGACTATCGCCGCGGCGTGCGCCTCTTGATCGTCGGCGACATGCGCGTGCCGCGCGTGGTGGCGCGGATCGACGCGGGCACCACAAATGTCGCCGTCACGTTCGACGTGACCCCGAACACCGAAGCCAGGGTGACGGCACAGGCCGGGCGGCTGGTCGTGCAATTCGAGGCCGACGCGCTCGAGCTCAGCGTTCCGCTCCTGCCGCAGCAGGGTTTCCTGACCGCTGTGGCACAGGGCGACATCCCGTCCACCGTCGCCCTCACCCTTGGACCTCGATACGCGAGTCATCGCGTCACGACGACGCAAGCTGACGCGGGGTCAGGCCGCATTACGATCGATCTGTTGCCGTCGACCACCGACGTCGCAGCTGCGCCCACCACGCCGCCACCTGCAACAACACCATCGCCCGCTCCTGACACGCGTCTTCTGATTCCGACGCAAGGACCGGCGACGGGATTGCGCACCGTCGTGCTCGACCCCGGTCACGGCGGTGACGAGCTGGGCACGCAGGGCTCCAAAGGCACGCTCGAGAAAGAGGTTACCCTGTCGGTGGCGAGGCGCCTGCGCACGCTGATCGAAAGCCGGCTCGGCCTCAAGGTTTTCCTGACGCGCGACGACGATCGCACGATGTCACTCGACGAGCGTTCGGCATTTGCGAACAACCATCGCGCCGACGTGTTCCTCAGCATCCACGCCAACTCGGCGGTACGGCCGTCGCTGCGCGGCGCCGAGGTGTATTACCTGACCGTCGAGCGCGCGGACGAGGAAGCACGCAAGCGCGCCGACGCCAACAGTGCCGTCCTGCCTGCACTTGGCGGCGGCAATCGCACCATCGATTTGATCCTCTGGGAAACGGCGCAAGCGCGGTATCTCGAGCAATCGGCTTCGCTCGCCGGCTTTATCGAGGAAGCGCTGGCGGCGCGAGTGGAGATGAGCCCACGCGCGGTACAACAGGCGCCGTTCCGCGTCCTCGTCGGCGCCAACATGCCGGCTGCTCTCGTCGAAATCGGCTATCTCTCCAACGCCGAGCAGGAAATGCAGCTGACAACGCCCGCCTACCAGGAACAAGTGGCGCTCGCCATGCTCGATGCGCTGATCAAGTTCCGCGCGCTGCTCGAACGGTAACGACTCCCCGTGCGCAACCTCAGAACGTTGACCGTCCGCCAGTGGCTCACGATTGTCGCAATTGCGCTGGTCGCGGTCGTGCTGTCGGTGTTGTTGTTCACCGGCCTTTCGCGCCTGCTCAACACGCCGGCACCGGCACCGCCCGACGCACCCGCGATTGCCGAAACACCGTCGGCGCCCGCGGCGGTGCCAAAGATCAAGGCCACGCTGTATTTCGCCTCGGAAGACGGCATGCGCCTCGTGCCGGCGGAACAGGAAGTGCCGCTGGCCGAAGGCGTGGTCGCACAGGCGCGATCGATCATCGAGGCGCAGTTGGCCGCCGCCGCACCGGCGCCGCTGGTGTCGACGATTCCCCAGGGTGCGAAGCTGCGCGGGCTCTACGTGTCCGATCGCAACGAAGCGTTCGTCGACCTCGACGCCACGATCCGGACCGCGCACCCCGGCGGCACGCTGCAGGAGTTGATGACGGTCTATACGATCGTCAACGCGCTGCTGACGAACCTGCCGGATCTCCAGCAAGTACAGATTCTGATCGACGGGCAGGAAGTGGATACGCTGGCCGGCCATGTGGACTTGCGCCGCCCGCTCAGGAAGAATGAAGCTTTGATACTCTCGTCCGTCACCCCCACACCACCACCAACGCAATGACCAGCCGCCTCCACGACCGCGCCCCAGACGAACTTCGCCCAACCACCATTACGCCAGGCTTCACGATCCACGCCGAAGGCTCGGTGCTGATCGAAGTCGGCCACACCAAGGTGATCTGCACCGCGAGCATCGAAGACAAGGTGCCGCCGTTCCTGCGTAACACCGGCAAGGGCTGGGTGACGGCGGAATACGGCATGCTGCCGCGCGCCACGTCCACGCGATCGGGACGCGAAGCCGCGGCCGGCAAGGTTGGCGGCCGTACGATGGAGATTCAGCGATTGATCGGGAGATCAATGCGATCGGTGGTGTCGCTCGAACAGCTTGGCGAACGCACGATCTGGCTCGACTGCGACGTAATCCAGGCCGATGGCGGCACGCGCTGCGCGTCGATCACCGGCGCGTTCGTGGCGCTGGTGCTGGCGCTCGGCAAGCTCAAGCAGGCCGATCAGTTGCGCACCATCCCGATCACCGACTACGTTGCCGCCGTCAGTGTTGGCGTCGTGCGCGGCATGCCGCTGCTCGATCTCGCTTACGAAGAAGACTCCAAGGCCGACGTCGACATGAACATCGTCAAGACCAGCGACGGCAGGTTTATTGAGATCCAGGGCACCGCCGAGGCCGAGCCGTTCGGCAACGACGCGTTGCACGGCTTGCTGGCGCTCGCGGACAAGGGGATCAACGACCTGGTCGCGAAGCAACGCGCCATCGTGCAACCGATCCTTGGGCGTTAGACGGCCGCTGCACGCTGAATTGACACCAACTCAAGAACGCCCATCCAGATACCTCCTTGCGACCACGAACCCGAACAAGGTTCGCGAGATCAGGCCGCTGCTTGCCGATCTGCCACTCGAACTCATCACGCTCGCCGACGTGCCGCCGATCGAGGAACCCGAGGAAAACGGCGCCACGTTCTGGGAGAACGCGCGCCTCAAAGCCCTCGCCTACGCGCAGGCCAGCGGCGAAGTGGCGATCGCCGAAGACTCGGGGCTGTCGATCGACGCGTTGGGCGGCGACCCGGGCGTGCATTCGGCGCGATTTCTCGGTGCTGGCGCGACATATCCGGAGCGCTTCGAAGAAATCTTCAGAAGGTTGGGATCGCAACCGCGTGAAGCACGTTTCGTCACCGCGCTCGCCGTTGCGCGCGGCCGGGAGATCCTGTTCGAAACCGAAACGGCTGTTGCAGGCCGCATCGCGGATGCGGCAGCCGGCGAGCACGGATTCGGTTACGACCCGATCTTCTGGTATCCGCCGTTCCGGTGCACCACCGCGCAGCTGATCGACAGCCACAAGGCCGTGGTGTCGCATCGCGCGCGCGCGTTTCGCGACTTGCGGCGGTGGCTGAAATCTAGGCCCGGCCCAACAGCCTGAGCTCGTGCTCCAGGGTCTGCGCAAACCCTTCTTCGAGCGGGCGCGTGGCGAAGCCGAGCTCACGCACGGCTTTATCGTTGGCGCCGAAATACGTCGTGCCGGCGAGTACCCGTAACGCTTCCGGCTGCATCGCCGGCGGCAGCGTTACGAAGCGCTCGAGCACCTTCATCATCTGCGCCGTCGCGCGGATCGAGTGGGGACCGGGATGGATCATCGGAGCACGCACCCTGGCGATGCGCGCGGCCAGGTCGAAGGCGTGCTCGAAGGTGTGGCGCGGCCCGGTGATGATGTAAGTGGCGCCCGGCACGCCCTTTTCCATGGCGAGAATGTGGCCGCGCGCGGTGTCTTCGACGTGCGCCCAGCAGAACGCGGTCCGCGCCGGCGTCATCGGCAGCCGGCCGCGTAGCAGGTCCACCAGCGCGGTGCGCATGCCGCTCGTGTCGCCGGGGCCGTAAACCAGCCCGGGCATCACAATCGACAACGGCAAGCCGTCCTCCATCTTCGGCAGCGCCACGCGATAGTGCGCGATCCACTTGGTGCGATCGTACTCGCTCAGGTGAGGGCCGTCGTAGCGGTAAGTCTCGTCGGGGACCGCGCCCTTCGTGTCTGAAAACACGGCGACGGTACTGGTATAGACCCCGCGCGGGATCTCCAGCGCGCGCATGCATTGCAGCACGTTGCGGGTGCCGTCGACGTTGATCTGATCCGCGAGCGGTTCCTTGACGCCGACCTTGTACCAGGCCGCGACGTGAAACACGCCGTCAACGCCGGTCATCGGCGCCTTCAGCGTTTCGCGATCGGTAATGTCGCCCGCGTGCATCTCCACGCCAAGCGCCTTGAGCATTGTGGCGCGTCCGGGCGTGCGGACCAGGGCGACCACCTTGTGACCGCGACCAATCAGTTGTTTGACGAGCTCGCCACCGATGAAGCCGGTGGCGCCAGTGA
>DASVFC010000044.1:0-4815 GCA_036380235.1 Vicinamibacterales bacterium | reverse complement strand
CATCATCCGATCGGATCCGATCGCGATGATGCGCGTCACGTCCGACAACTTGACCTGCTGCGGTCCGAGTTTCCCTTCGGCATAGGCGACCATCGCCTGGACGATGTTTCCCCGGAAGTGCGAATCCTGAGGCCGCTGCGGCTCGATCTCGGCGCCCATGTCGCTGGCCCAGATCACCTGATCGGTGCCGGCCTCGATCTCCTCCCGCTTGAAGAGGTCGCCGCCGTTCTTGTAGCCGGCGAAATACAGCACCTGGTTGCCCTGCGCCTTCAGCGCCTTCGCGATCGAGAACAGCACCGCGTTGCCAAGGCCGCCGCCGGCAAGCAGGACCGCAGAACGTTCGGGTATCTCGGTTGGCGTTCCGGTGGGTCCCATTACCACTACCGGCTCGCCCGGTTTCAAGTAGGCGCACAGACGGCTCGACACACCCATCTCGAGCGTAATCAGCGACAGCAGGCCCTTCTCGCGATCGACCCACGCGCCAGTCAGAGCAATGCCCTCCATCAACATCGACGCCACGTGATCGTCAACGCGAATGTGGGGGCTGAGGCGCTCGAAGTTCTGCAGCCGATAGAACTGACCGGGATGGAAGTGACGCGCAGCGGCCGGCGCGCGCACGATTACCTCGACGATCGTCGGGGTCAGGCGGATCACCTGCTCGACATGCGCCAGCAGTTGCTCGTCGAACCTGCCGCGCAGCGCCTGCCACGCGCGTTCGCGTTCGGGCTGCTGCGCCGGATCGAGTGAAGCGATGTGATCTGCAAACAGTGCGGCCACGTGCGGATAGCCGTGTTTCGCGGAGGCCATCGCTTTGACGACGTTGCCGTTGTAGCGGGGATGGTTATCGCCGTAGTACGTGACGAACTTGCCGTCTGTTTCGTGGGAGGTGAAAAAGCCGTCGGGATCGGGCTGGAGCGTAAACGTCCCACCTTCGCAAACGGCTTTAAACCCCTTGAAGAACTTCTGCTTGCTGTCGAGCGCGAAGGATCCCTGGTGTTCCTTTTCGTAGGTGACGTTCGGCACGGTGCCGGCGGCGACGAGAACGGTCCGCGCCGGCAACTCGATTGTCGAGCCGTCCGCGCGCGTGAATACCATTGCCTTAACGTGACCGAACTCATCCGGAATCGCCTCCACCGGATTCATGTTTTCGGTGAACGAGATGCCCTCTTGCAGCGCCAGCGCGACTTCTTCGTGGTTAAGACGATAGGCCGGAGAGTCCTGCATGCGCTTGCGGTAGGCGAGCGTTACGCCACCCCAGCCGCGAATCATGTCGATGAAATTCGGCTTCTCGCCGGCGGCGGCTGCGCGTGCCCGCTCGGCCTTCACCGCTTGGCCGTGCTCGCGAAATTCATCGAGGATTGCGAGCTCCTCGGCATCCATCATCGCGCGCACGCGCACCTCGCCGAGGTCGCGCACCAGCGCGTCGTATCGCTCGAGGATCTTCTCGACCTGGATCGGGTAATAGGCCATCAACTCGGTGGCGGTATCAACGCCGGTCAGACCGCCGCCGATCACGACCGCGGGCAGCCGCGCCTGCAGGTTCGACAGTGCGTCCTTCTTGAACGCACCCGTGAGCTGCAGCGCCATCAGGAAGTCGCTGGCCTTGCGAATGCCGCGAATCAGGTTGTTCTTGATGTCGATGATCGTCGGCCGGCCGGCGCCGGCGGCGATGGCGATATGATCGATCCCCATCGCCCAGGCTTCGTCCATCGGCAGCGCGCCACCGAAGCGCACGCCACCGTAGATTCGCAGCTTGTCGCGCCGCGCCAGTGTCAGGTGGATCAAGGTCAGGAAGTTCTTGTCCCAGCGAACCGTGATGCCGTATTCGGACACGCCGCCGAAACCCTCGAGTACGCGCTCGTCGGTGGGACGGTAGATCTCACTCCATTCGCGGATCGGGCGCGGCGGGCGCGCTGAACCACCGTTCGCGTCGCTACCGCGAGACAAGCTGCCGGTAATGTCCTCAGGCAGCGGCTCGATTTTCAAACCGTCGATTGCCACCACGCCGAAGCCTTCGTTCAACAGGTAATGCGACAGCGTGTAACCGGCCGGCCCGAGCCCGACGACCAGCACGTTCTTACCGTTGTATTCGAGCGCGTACGGCCGCTTGACGTTGAGCGGGTTCCATCGCGTGAGCAATCCGTAAATCTCGACGCCCCACGGCATCTTCAATACATCGGTGAGCACGCCGGTTTCGATCTGGGGAATGTTGACCGGTTCCTGCTTCTGGTAGATGCAGGCCTTCATGCAGTCGTTGCAAATGCGGTGGCCGGTGCCCGGGCACATCGGGTTGTCGACCGTGACGATCGCCAGCGATCCGATGGCGTCGCCGCGCTTGCGCAGCATGTGCATCTCGGAGATCTTCTCGTCGAGCGGGCAGCCGGGCAGGGCAATGCCGAGCGGGTTGGTGGTGACCTTGCCCTCCTTGTCGCGAATGCCCTTCGAACACGTGTCCTTGTCGCGCTCGTGGCACAGCACGCAGTAGTGGATCTCGCTCAACACTTCGCGGCGCGAGTAGCGCTCGTCGGTAAGCTTGAAGCCTTCGCGCCGGCGCAATTTTTCGTCGGGGCCGAACATCTCTTCCGGCAGCGACGCGTCGGGCCGCTTCACGTGAACGAGGTGGTCGTAATCGAGATTCTCCGGGAAGCGGAACACCACCCAGTTCTTGAAGCGCGGATCGTGCACGTGCGCGGCGCACCAGCGCTTTAATGATTCGATCTCCGCCGCCGCTCCCGCCTTATCCGTCGTCTCACGATCGAGCAGCGAGCATCCGTAAGCGGCAACGGACATCTCGGGATCTGCCTGCCCGGCCACGACGCGCTCGACCAGCGCGTGGTCATCAGCCGTCGCCTCGACGTGCGCGCCGGCCTTCAGCAACGGCAACGCGCGACGTCGCACGAAATCAATTTTGAAACGGAACAGAGTGTCGTAGGCGCGCGTTTGCGCGATCAACGATGCGGCGTCCTCACCGACGCCAAACAGCGCACTCACGAACCGGCTGACGTGCGGCGCCATCGCGACGATGGCGTTGCTGCGGCCGATGTTGCTGAGCGCCTCCGGCACGTCGCGGTACTGCTCCCACTGCGACCACAATTCCGGCTCCGTGGCTTTGACCTGCTCGACGAACTTCGCGTAGAGCTCGCGCAAGCGCGCCGGGCGATGCAGATCGGCGAACGTAAAACCGTCCAGGCCGAGCGGGGCGTTCGGGGACACTTCAGGATTCATGCAATCTTTCAATTATACGGCCGGCGTCCGCTCGCTTGAACGACAGGTCAAATCAGCGGCGCAGATGGCATCGAATGCATCGAAAACGAAAATGCATGGCGCCGGGCGCCCTACGCGACTGCGGTAATCAACACTGACCCGGCAAACTCGCGCACGCCGGGGACGTGCTCCACCATCCGGCCCGCACGGTCTATCAACGGAATCAACGGACGCGGCGTAGACGGGTGCAGCCAGTCGAACGGGGTGATCGCGATCTGTGAGAAGCCCGCGTGCTCGAGCTGGCGCCGCAGCGTCCAGCGGACGATGGCCGATTCGTCTTCGGAGACGTACGGGAAAAGGCTGCGGAAGTTACGTTCCATCCACACCTGCGGGTTCAGCAGGTTGGGTTCCGCAAAGGCGATGCGGCCGCCGCGCGCCAGCAGCTTCTTGCAGGTCGCAAGCGCGGCCGGAATGTCGAGGTGATGGAGCACGGACGATCCGACAACCGCATCGAGGCCGTTCGGCGCCCAGTCGCTCAACAGCGCGTCGCCACGTTCGAGGCTTTCAGCGCGGCGTTCTTCGAAGCGGACGCGATCGGCCGGGAGATGCCGCTCGAGCGCCTTCCTCAGCAGGTCCGGCGAAATGTCGACGGCAATGATGCGCGCTCCGGTTGCGGCGAACATCGCGGTGAACATGCCGGTGCCGCATCCGAGCTCCAGAGCGGTGCGTCCTGCTTGCAGCCGCGCTACCGCGGCGATCAGATCCGCCCGCCGGCGCGCGCGTAACTGTCCCGCCGGCGTAGTCCAGCCCCACGTGGATTCGCTTTCGGATGCGGCGAGCATCCGGCCATGCGCGATCTCATTGGCTACGCGCGATTCGGGACTTGAAACGCGGGACATCGACAGCTGGAAATTATAGCGTTGTGGTACGATCGACTCGCGTCACAAACACCATGACCATCAGGCTGAATGGCGATTCGCATGAGCTCGCCGCGCCGCTGAGCGTCGCGGCGCTCCTCCAACAACTTGATATCGATGCCCGCCGCGTCGCCGTCGAGCTGAACCTCACCGTCGTCAAGAAGGCTGCCTATGATTCGGCGGTCATCAACGAGGGCGACGAAGTGGAAATCGTCAACTTCGTGGGCGGCGGTTAAAAACCACCGGTGATCGGCGGACCACGTGCGTCTGTCGTTGCCGCGCTCGCACTCCTGATTGGTGCCGCGGCGATCTATACGACCCGCCTCGATCAAGCTCCCTATTACATTTCGGCAGACGAAGCGCACTTTGCGGCGCATGCCAACGCGCTGGCGGAACGCGGCACCGATCTCCACGGCAATCGCGCACCGGTGTTCTTTCGCATCACCGATCCGTTGATCGCCGGGCACGATCAGCGCGTGTGGTACCAGCCGCTGTTGTTCTACATCCTCGCCGCCAATTTCAGCGTCCTGCCGGTAAACGAAGCGACGTTGCGGCTTCCGATCGCCTTGATTGCCCTCGCGAACATCGCCTTGATGTTCGTCGTGGCAAGGCGGCTGGTTGGATCGGCGGCAATCGCACTGCTTGCCGCGGCCCTGCTGGCGCTCACGCCGGCCCATTTTCTGTTCAGCCGCCA
>DASVFC010000043.1:0-2313 GCA_036380235.1 Vicinamibacterales bacterium | reverse complement strand
ATCACCGCCGGCCACGGCGCGCGCTTGCGCAGCGCTTCGAAGGTGACGAGAAAGAGGATCAGCAGCGGCGTTTCCTTTGCCCATCCGCCGGCGAACGCCGCCAGCGCGGCGACCCACCACATGCGGCGTTGAATAGCGAGGGCGCCGGCAAACCACGACAGCACCGCGAGGTAATCGTTGGTGAAGTAGATCGCGTAGCCTTCGGACGCAAATGCCGCCGCCGTGACGAACAGGTAAATGACGACGGCCAGCACGGCTCCGACGGAGCTGACGATGGTGGTGGCGAACAGGTAGAGAATCGCCGCCGAGGCGGCGAGCGACAGCGTCTTGATGACCGCGTCGATCGCGTGCGGATCGAGTCCGGTCACCGAGTTGATCCCGCCGACGATCCAGAAAGCCAGCACGCGCCATTGATACGGGAAGGTGCGCGTGCCCGCCAGCGTCTCGTTGTACTGCATCATCGAGAGGTCGCGAAACGGCATGCGCGTGACGAGGTCGAAGGCGCCGAGATCGAAATAACGGGTGTAGACGGACCAGCCGCTGAACAGCAGCAGCGCGAGCAGGAGCCAGACGGTCAGCGAGGGTTCGACGGAGGTTCGGCGGGGGTTCATCAACGGAGGTTCGACGCGGGTTCCACGGGGGTTCAACGGGGGTTCAACCGGGGGTTCAACGGCGGTTCCCGGCGGCGCGGCCGGCGGCGCGGCCAGTCGCCCAGGCCCAGGAGAAGTTATGGCCGCCGATGGGTCCGAAAGCGTCGAGCATCTCGCCACAAAGATACAGCCCCTTCACCCTTCTGCTTTCGAGTGTCTTGGCGTCGACTTCGGTCAGCGCGACGCCCCCGCCGGTGACTTCCGCCTTCTTGTAGCCTTCGTTTCCTGCCCACGGAAGCACGTAGGAGGTAACCGCCTCGATCAGCGAGTTGCGCTCGTCGCGTTTCAGGCTGCTGGTCCTGCGGTCGCGGGGGATCGAGCATTCACGCAACAACTGCTCCGCAAGGCGAGACGGGACCTTGCGAGCGAGGATCGTCGACACGAATTCGTCTTTGCCCTTCAGATCGTCGGCACTGAGCGCCGCCCATTGGGCGCGGATTACCGGCCGTTCCTCGCGTTCGGTGACGTGCGAGATGTCGAGGACGCTGGGACCGCTGTAGCCGCGGTGGGTGAAGAGAAATCCGCCGGCAGTTTCGATCGGCTTGTCGCGATCTTTCGAGCGCAGCCTCGCGGTCAGGGAAACGCCAGACAAAGCCGCGTGTCGATCGCCCTCGGCGAGCAACGGCGTCAATGCCGGGTATGTCGCGGTGAGTTCGTGGCCCAACTCGCCCGCGATGCGAAGGCCGGTACCATCGCTGCCGGTCGCGGGAACCGACAGGCCGCCGGTGGCGATGATCACGCGGTCGCAGGTGAATGATTCACCCGGCGTCGCGATCGCGAAAGCGCCGTTTGATCGCGTGATCGAGGTGACCGTGGTGTTGAAGCGGAGGCGCGCCCCGCTACGTTCGGCGAACATCACTAACCCGTCGCGCACATCTTTGGCCTTGTTCGAGCGCGGGAACAACTTTCCGGAATCTTCTTCGAGCGCCAATGGGATGCCGAGATCATCCTCGAAGAACGATCGCTGCTCGTGGATCGGCCATGCCTTCAACATCGCGCGTAGCAGGTGGGGCGGCGAGGCGGTGACGAAGCGTTCCGGCGACAGCACGGACGGCAGCACGTTGCAGCGTCCGCCACCGCTGATCAGGATTTTGCGGCCGCCATCTTTCGTGCGTTCGAGGAGCGTCACCGGCGCGCCCGTCGCCGCCGCAAACCCGGCCGCCACCAGCCCGGCGGCGCCGGCGCCCACTACAATCACCGACATCGAATTTGGATTACATTCCATCACAGGAATGACCGTGCTCATTGCATTGATGACCGTTGTGTTGGCGCAGCAGGGCAGCGACCGCGTGCTCGGGTTGCTGGCGTTGCCGGGTGTGTTTGGAGAAGGGCCGTGTAAGCCGTTTGAGGCGCGGGCGATCACGTTGTACAGCGACGCCGGCGCGACGCGCGTAATGGGGACCATTCAGGTCGACCAGGAATGGTCGTTCGCGCCCCATGGCGGCTGTGAGGGGCTCGAGGTGAGCGTGCATGAAGGCGACAGGCGCACGGAGCTGCCGACGCGCGAATTCGAGTATGAAGCGCCGGGCGCCATCGTCCTCGATCGGCGCGGCGAGGCTTACAAGATCCGGCTCAGCGACAATCGCACCGGGTGGGTGCTGTCGCCGTCGAACCGGTTCATGCCGCTCGAGAACCTGCTCGAAGAGTTCTTTGGCGTGACTTT
>DASVFC010000042.1:0-5891 GCA_036380235.1 Vicinamibacterales bacterium | reverse complement strand
TCGGCTGGAGCGCCGGCGGCCACTGGTCGAACTGGATCCTGACGCACACCGATCGCTTCAAGGCGATCAGCTCGGGCGCCGGCACCTCGAACTGGATCTCGATGTACGCGCAGAGCGACGTGCAGCGCAACCGCCAGTTCTATCTCGGCAACAAGCTGCCTTACGACGACTTCGATGCCTACTGGAACCAGTCGCCCCTGAAGTACATCAAGAACGCCAAGACGCCGACGATGATCCACGTCGTTGAAGGCGATCCGAGAGTGCCGAGCCCGCAGTCGGTGGAGCTGCACATGGCACTCAAGCAGCTGGGCGTGCCCACCGAGCTCTACATGTATCCCGGCAACACCCACGGCATCCCCGATCCACGCAATCAGCTGGTGAAGTCGGTCAGTGAGATGGCGTGGATGGATTATTACGTGCGCGGCATCGGCAACAAGTTTTCGTGGCGCGATGTCCTCAAGACGGTCGAAGACGAGTCACCGGCGGCCAGGCCGTCGACCGAGACCGCCGTCAAGCAGCCTCAGTAACCGCCAACTGCCGGCGGGCGTCTCCTTGACAGCTTAGGAGAGGCCCGCTATTCTCCTAATGAACTTAGGAGAGCCATGTCAGCAGGATTATTCGCCCTTCTCCGCGCGTTCTGGCGCAGCCTGTCGCGTGGCTCGCAGCTCGATGCCGAGATGGATGAGGAGATGCGCTTCCACGTCGAAATGCAGGCGGAGCGGCTGTCGCGGGAGCGTGATCTCGATCGTGACGAAGCGCGCCGGCAAGCGCACGTGGCCTTCGGCGGCATGGAAAAGTGGAAAGCTGCCGGTCGTGATACGCGCGGCACCCAGTGGATCGACGCCATCGTCCTTGATGGCAAGCTCGGTGTGCGCATGCTCGTCAAACACCGCTCGCTGACGTTGATCGCGGCGTTTGCCATGGCGATCAGTATCGCCGTTGGGGCGCTCGCCTTCGAATTGATCGCCGAAGCGTTGACGGCGACGCTCCCGTTCGCGGGTGGCGATCGCGTGGTGTCGATCGAATTCGCCACCGATCAACCCAGCGTGCCGCAGAAAGCCGGCCTGCATGAATTCGAAGCCTGGCGGGAGACGCTCAATGGCGTCGACCAGCTCGGCGCGTTCCGCAATGCGTCCTACAATCTCGCGTTCGACAACAACTACCCGGAACCGATTCGGGCCGCAGCCATCACCGCCAGCGCGTTTGCGATCGCGCGCACTCCGCCGCTCCACGGGCGCTACCTGCTGCCCGATGACGAGAACGACAGCGCAGCTCCCGTCGTCGTGATCGGCTTTCATGAATGGCAGCGGCGCTTTGGCGGCGACGCGTCGATCATTGGCAAGGTGGTGACGCTCAACACCGTCGCACACACCGTAATCGGCGTGATGCCGGACGGTTTTGCATTCCCGATCAACCATCAGTACTGGGTCCCGCTCCGCGAGCGCTCGACGGGTTATCAGCGGCGAGACGGCCCGCCGTTGACCGTGTTCGGCATGCTGCGCCCCGGCGTCACCGCGCAGTCGGTTGAAGCCCAACTGGCGGCGCTGCATCAGCCGTTGGCGGCGCAGTTCCCGGATCTTTACGGCCGGCTGCGTCCAATCGTGTTGCCCTACACGCTCGAAGTAGTAGACATCGACCGGCCTGTCTTTGTATGGGGGCTGCGGGTCATTCAGCTCCTGCTCAGCGCCCTGCTCGTGGTCGTGGCAGTCAACCTCGCCATCTTGTTCTATGCGCGCACGGTCACGCGTCTCGGAGAGATTGCAGTGCGCACGGCGCTTGGTGCCAGCCGCACCAGGATCCTGGCGCAACTGTTTCTCGAGGCTCTCGTCCTGTCGGTGATGAGCGCGGCGATCGGCGTCGCGCTCGCGGATACCGCGCTGGCGTGGATCCGATCGACGGTGCGCACGGGAGAGATGGTGCCGTTCTGGATTCCCTTCGAGCTGTCGTGGCCGGCCGTGATTTATGCATTCGTGCTCGCGGTGCTCGCAGCGGTAATCGTCGGTGTCATTCCCGGCTTGAAGACCACCGGCGGCGGTCTCGAAACCCACCTCCGCGCGCTGACCGGCGGCGCCGGCCTGCGGGTCGGGCCGATGTGGACGACCTTGATCGTGTCGCAGGTGGCGGTCGCGATCGCCATTCTGCCGATGGCGCTGTATATCGTGTCGGAAGTGGTGCGAATGGAGATGTCCGACACTGGTTTCGGGGCGGAGTCGTACGTGATTGCAAAAGTCGAGGGATCGCGTCATGCGGAAATCACGCGCCGGGTTGAGGCCGAGCCTGGCGTGGCAGCGGTCACCTTCTCGTCATTCGTGCCGGGGTTCGAAAGCGATCGCCGGCTGGAATTCGAAGATGCCTCCGCGCGCCAGCGCCTGGGCACCGAAGAAACGAGCGTCACCAGTGTCGCCCTCAACGCGTTTCAGGTGTACGACGCGCGCATCCTGGCCGGGCGGTCGTTCTCGGGCAGCGATCTCGGCGCACCCGTTGCGATCGTCAATCGTTCGTTCGCTGAACAATTCTTCGCAGCGGGTGATGTCCTGGGGCAGCGGTTCTCATTCCTTAGAGGAGGAACCGACGAGCGCGTGGGGCCGGCCCTGGAGATTGTCGGCGTCGTCGACGACTTTCCGAAGTTCCCGAGCTCGCCAGGTGGGCGTGGCGTGCCGATCATTTATCAGCCGGCGCTGCCGGAATCGATGGCGCTGGCAGTGATGTCGATTCGCTTCAAGGATTCCGTGCCGCCTGACTTCGTCGGTCGCCTGCGCGCGCTTGGCGCGGAGGTCGACGCTTCGGTGCCGTTGCGCGATGTCGAGCTGCTCACCGGCTTCTACAGCCGCAATCGCGCCTTGTGGCGGTTCGTGTCATGGGCGCTCAGCCTGATCACGGTAAGCGTACTGCTGCTGTCGGCGGCGGGAATCTATGCGCTGATGTCGTTCACGGTGGCGCAACGGACGCGCGAGATCGGGATTCGCATGGCGCTCGGCGGCGACCCGCGGCGCATCCTTGCCGGCATCTTTGGCCGAGTGATGCAGCAGCTGGCGATCGGACTCGTTGCGGGCGGCGTGTTGTCGATCCCGATTTTCGCGTCTTTCGAGTTGTCAGCAGGCGGCGCGCTGCGGCTCCTCTTCACCGTCGGCGCGATCATCGTCGTGGCCGGGCTGATCGCTGCCCTTGGACCGGCACGGCGGAGCCTTCGCATTCACGCCGTCGAAGCGCTGCGTGGCGACGGTTAGCGAGGCGTGGAGCGCCAGCACCGGATGTAGCGCCAGATGAGCATGGCGCCAAGGACCGCGAATACACCGTTGGTGATGATGTCGACGTAGTTCGAGACCATTTCGAAGTTCTGCTGCAACTTCGCGCCGGCGTAGACGAGAGCGGCGGTCCAGGCGATCGTACCGACAGCCGAGTAGATCAGGAAGGTGGCCCACGGCATACCGCTGAAGCCGGCGGGCAACGAGACGAACGTGCGCACGCCCGGCATCAGCCTGCCAATCAACACCGCGATCTTGCCGCGGCGGTGAAACCAATCTTTGGCCCGGTCGATGTCGCCCGTACTGAGCGTGAGCCAGCGGCCGTGATTGTCGATCCAGGTTCGCAACCGCCGCTCGCCGATGCGCTTGCCGATCACGTACCAGACCGTGGCGCCACCGAGCGAGCCGACGCTACCGGCCGCGATCACTGGCCCGAGCGTGAGTTCGCCGCTGCCGGTGACGTAGCCGGCAAGGGGCAGGATTAGCTCAGAAGGAATAGGCGGAAACAGATGCTCGAGAAAAGTTAGTACTGTCACACCCGCATAGCCGAGGCGGGAGATGATGCCGACGATCCAATCGAACACTCCTCAGGATAGTCCGCGGCGGATAAACGGCGGATAAATCCTACGGCTGCGCTGCCGTAGAAGCGCAACCGCGAGCTCGCTCGTCGCGTCGTACCGGAAGGTTTATTCGGCTGACAATCCAAAGTGTTCGATCAGGTACTCAGGGTGGTGTTCCCGCAGCGCTACGAAGATCTCGTTGATGACGTTCAGCGCCGTGGAAATGGCGTACTCGTGGTTGTCACCGCGAACGAGCACATGGAGGGAGTAGGCGCCCCGGCGCACTGTGCCGGCAACGCGGACCCGCCGGCCGTCGATGCGTTTGTGATTGGCGGCGTTGCGGTTTCGTCGTGCGTCGAGGATCGCCGTCACCTCGGCAGCGATCGCCCTGTCGATTGCCGGCAGCAGTTCCGCGAAGCGAATGGTGCGGCTACGCGAATCGTAGTCAGCGTGAAGGGCCTTCCGGGTCAGCCACATGAACTCGTACGCGATGCGTCCCCGCGCACCCGGCGTCGCTCGAAAGCCGCGAAACACGCCGCGATCGGCGTACGCCTGCAGCGCATCGGTGACCGCGCTCAATGGTAATAAGACATCACGCCGGGTTCGACCTTGCCGATCATTCCCGGCGGATACGCCGTGCGGTTCCAGAACTCCTTCTTGCCCTGCACGTTGATCACCGACGGCCGGCCATCGCGAGCCGCGATTTGATACGCGCGCTCGAGCGCGGGCCGGAAGTCCGCGGCACGCGTCACGTACTCGCCGTGGCCACCTAACGCTTCGGCAACCTTGTCGTAACGCAAGTTTTCCTGGAACAGGTGGATCGGCATCGCTTTGGGATCCTGCGTGGCGCCGGTCCACGTACCCCAGGCGTTGTTGTTGTAGACGATCGTCACCACCGGCAGCTTGTACTTGGCCATGGTGTCGATCTCCATCGCCGTGTAGCCGAAGCCGGCATCGCCGGTGATGCAGATAATCGGATGACCCTTATATGCCGCCTGCGGTCCGACGCCGAGTTGCACCGCCGCTGCCACGCCGACGGCGTATCCCAGATCTGGACCGATGGCGCCGTATTGATAGGCGCCGTTCATGATTTGTCCGGGCCGGAACCCGCGCAGCTCGCGTCGTACGAACCGCGCGATGCCGTAGCCGCCGGACGCGACGGTGGTCTGTTCCTGCGGCAGCTTGCCGCGATAAAGGAAATCACCGAGCTCTTTTGCGATCACCGCCGGATGCACAGCATCGCTGTAGCTCAACCCGATCTTGTAATACTCCGCGTTCTGATCCTCGAACTTGCGGCGAGCCGCGGCGATCTCCGCGATCCATGAGTCATGCGTCAGTCGCGGCACCGCGTCGGCCAGCGCTTCGAGTGCCGCGAGCTCGCAGCTGACGATGCCGAGATCGATGGGCAGGTTGCGGCCGATGTCTTCGGCCGCCTGATCGATGCGGATGTATTTCGCATCGGGCCCGAACGCAAATTCGCCGACAGTCGGCATGCAGTGCTGCCCAACCAGAATGACCAGGTCGGCACTCGCAAGCGCGCTTGGCGCGGCATTAGCGGACAGCGGGCTGGCATCGGAGAACTGACCCTTCATCGCGCCCGATTCCACGACAGGGATCTGCGCTTTCTCAGCCAGGCGCTTCAGCGCGTCCCACGCCTTCGCGTAGAACACGCCGTTGCTCGAGACGATGATCGGCCGCGACGAGGTGCGAATCATGGCGACAGCACTCGCGATCGCCTTTGGCGACGGGTGCGGACGCGAATCGGTCCGGTAACGCGCCCTGTCGTGGAAGAACTCGAGCTCGGTGGCGTCCTTGAAGCGCGCTGATGCGACTTCGGCAGGGAAGTCGAGGTGGACCGGCTTGGGCACGCCGCTGCGCAGCTGTCGGAACGCGTAGCCGGCGTATTCGTGGACGCGGCGCGGGATGATCAGGCGCTTGCCGTATTTCTTCAGCCCCTCCGTGGTCGGCTGCTGATATCCGAGCTGGATGCCGCCTTCGGTATCTTCGGCACCGATCGACATGTTGCTGGCGACGATCAACAGCGGCGTCCGTGCCGCATTGGCGCAAGCGATGGCGCAGATCATGT
>DASVFC010000041.1:0-3945 GCA_036380235.1 Vicinamibacterales bacterium | reverse complement strand
GGGCTGAGCCTGCGCGCGCTAGCTGACTTGCAGAAGACGTTCGAGAAGTCGCGGCTCGATTTCGAGCGCTTCCAGCAGGACGCACAAGCGGATATCGAACGGATGCAGCAGCGGTTCGACTCCGAGTTCCGCGCGAAGCTGGCGCCGATCATCGATGCGGTGTCGATGGAGAAGGGACTGCAGTTCGTGTTCGGCCTGGAGCAGGCCGCGATCGTGTGGTGGAGTCCGGCCGTCGATATTTCAGCAGAGGTCGTCAAGCGGCTGGATGCCGCGAAGTGATCCGCGAGAACCTACGACAAGTATCACTTCCCGACAAGGATCACTTCCCGACAAGGATCACTTCCCGACCAGCATCACTTCGCGACAAGCATCACTTCATTCCTCGCGGCGGGTTACTTCACCACCTTGCCGCCCGTTCGGTTGTCGATCACGAACCGGTCGCGCGCCGGCATTTTCACCGCGGGCAGGGTCTTCGCGTCCATCACCGCATCTTCCGGCACGATCTTGTTGAGCGCGAGGATGTAGGCCACGAGTGAGTAGGTTTCATTCGCCGTCAGCGTGCCGGGCTGCATGAAGGGCATGGCGCGATAGGTGTAGTCGTACAGCGTGGTGGCGTAGGGCCAGTAGTTGCCGACCGCACGGGGCAGCTTGGCGTTGGTGGCGAAGTCGAAATTCTTCCCGGCCTCCGTCGCCACCAGGCGATCGAACGTCGCGCCTTCGCCGTTTTTGCCATGGCACGAGGCGCACTTGGCGGCGTAGATCTTCGCGCCTTCGGCAACGGTGCCGGCCCCCGGCGGGAGCCCGCGCCCGTCCGGCATCACGTCGATGTCGAGCGCCTTGATTTCCTCCGGCGTCGCCGCGCGTCCAATGCCGAACGTTGCCGGAGCGGACGGTCTTGCCACCGCGGCACGGCCACCCGCCACCGGCTTCTGTGCGAACACGAGCGCCGGCACGAAAACGACTGCGAGAACCAGCGTCCGAACCATCGTCCGAACCATCGTCCGAACCATCGTCTGAACCCTCTCTTGAACCGTCGTCTGAGCCATCGTCTTAAAGCCCCGCCTCGAACTTCACCGTGCCATCGGCGTGAATCTTCCACGCGCGAATGTTGTTGAAGTGATACGCGGTATTCGGTCCCCGCGCCTTCAGCAACACGTCGTAGGTCGGCTGCACGTAGCCGCTTTCATCGGTGGCGCGGCTGGCGATCACCGTCTCGCCGCCCTTCCACTCGAACGGAAAACGGAATCGCGTGTGGCACTTCGGCAACACCGGCTCGTCGAGTCTGGCGTTATGCCAGCTCTTGCCTCCGTCGGTGCTGATCTCGACGCGCGTGATCTTGCCGCGGCCGGTCCAGGCGATGCCGCGAATTTCCCACCAGCCGGGGCCGCTCAACTTGTCGGGGAACGACGGCTCGGTGATGAGCGACTTCGCGTCCATGTCGAGCGAAAACATCCGCGCCGTGCCGTCAGGCAGCGGATCGGTGTACTTCGACGTTTCCTCACGCGTCATGAACGGCTGATCGGCGAGCTCGATGCGGCGCAGCCACTTGATGCTGGCGTTGCCCTCGACGCCGGGCAGGAACAGCCGCACCGGATATCCCTGCTCCGGACGCAGTGCTTCGCCGTTCTGCCCGTAGGCGATCAGCGCATCCTCTCTCGCCTTGGCGATCGGGATGCTGCGCGTCATCACCGCCGCGTCCATGCCTTCGGCGAGGAACCAGGTCGCTTTCGGCGACGCGCCGACTTCACGCAGCAGCGTCGCGAGCGGGACACCGGTCCATTCGCTGGTGCTCGTCAGGCCGTCGATCTGCTGTGGCGTCAGATCGGTGACGTTGCCCTCGCGCCGATAGACGCGGCCGCCATTGCCGGAGCATTCCATCATGCGAATCATCGAGGCGCCGGGGAAGCGCCGCAGATCGTCAAGCGTGAACACCATCGGCCGATCGACCATGCCGTGTATCAACAGCGAGTAACTTTTTGGATCGATCGCAGGCACGCCGCCATGGTGCCGTTCGAAGTGAAGGTCCGACGGCGTGATGATGCCGTCGAGATCCTGCAACGGCGACAGGCTCGACGTGCGCCGATCGCTGAACGACACGCGCTTGGGTTTTTCGAAAGGAGACCGCCCGCCAACATCTGAGGCAAGCGGGCCTTGCACCTTGGTGGGATCCGCAGGCACCTTGGGCCGCGCCGCCTGCTCGGCGTTTTGGCCCGCAACCGGTAACGCGGCACCAACAATGCCGGCAGTTCCTGCCATCAATATCCGGCGCCGACTGATCGATTTACGCCGCTCCATGGGGTCCTCCTCGAGGTGGACGAAGGGTAACACGACGCAGATCCGCGAATTTTCGGCCCATTTTCCTCACTGGGGCATCCGCCAGAATCTTCTTATCTCATCCATTCAGCAAAACCGTGACAAACGCTGACACAAAATCCCGCTAACTCGTTGAAAATTCTCAGGGTTAGTGCTACAAACGCGGTGGCAAAAAGGCCCCGCGCGGGGGCGTTGCGCAACATGAAAAAACTTTCAGCATTGGTCGTGTCTGCACTGCTGTCGACACTGGGTCTTAGTGTCTTCGCAGATTCTGCCTTCGTCGGCGAGCAAAACGCGCCAAAGCCGACGTCGCAGACGACGACCGCGCCGGCGAGCAAGCCTGCGATCGCCGTTGCTCACACACCCGCATCAACGTTCGAATCGCAGTCTGCGCTCGTGAAGCAGTACTGCGCCACCTGCCACAACGATCGCAACAAGAACAACGCTGGCGGGTTGACGTTACAGGGATTTGACGCGGCGAAGGTTGGCCATGACGCAGAGATGGCCGACGTCGCGGAACGCATGATTCGCAAGCTCCGCTCCGGGATGATGCCGCCATCCGGCGCCCGTCGTCCCGAAGCCGCAGTGATCGACGCGTTTGCCACCTCGATGGAGACGCGGCTCGACCAGGCCGCAGCCCTCAATCCCAACCCCGGCTACCGTCCTTTCCAGCGCCTCAACCGTGCGGAGTACGCGCGCGCCGTGAAGCAGCTGCTGGCTCTTGATGTCGACGTCAGCGCGTTCCTGCCGCCGGATCAGATCAGCGCCGGGTTCGACAACGTCGCCGACTCGCAGAATTTTTCGGCGACGCTGATGGAGGGGTACCTGCGCGCCGCGACGCGCATCAGCACGCTGGCCGTCGGCGATCCGAAGGCTGCGCCCTCGGCCACCACCTACAAGGTGCCGCGCACCGGATCGCAGATGCAGCACATTGAGGGCACCCCTTTCGGAACGCGCGGCGGCATGGCGGTGATGCACACCTTCCCCGCCGACGGTGAGTACTCGTTCCGCATGCAGCTGCACTCGATCCCGACCGGTCAGCTGTTCGGCAGTACTGTCCGCGGTGAGCTGCTCGAGGTGTCGATCGACGGTGAACGCGCGGCGGTGCTCGAGATCAACCCGCGCATGAGTGAAGCCGATCCGAACGGCATGAACCTGACGACGCCGAAGATTCACGTCAAGGCGGGCACTCGCAACGTGGCGGCCGCGTTTGTGGCGCGCTTCGATGCGGTGCCGGACGACCTGATGCCGCCGATCGATCACACGCTGGCCGATTCGCAGATCGGCTCCGGCTTTGGCATCACCACGCTGCCGCACCTGCGCGAATTCGCCGTCACCGGCCCGTTCACCGTTACCGGCGTGTCCGACACGCCGAGCCGCCGCCAGATTTTCACCTGCCGGCCGACGTCTGCGGCTGATGAGGCAACTTGTGCGTCGCAGATCATTCGCCGGCTGGCGACGCAGGCGTATCGCGGTCCGATCAGCGCCGCCGACTTCGAAGGCCTCAATAAATTCTTCCAGCAGGGCCGCCAGGAAGGCGGCGACTTCGAAGCGGGCATCCGAATGGCGCTGCAGGCGATCCTGGCAAGCCCGAAGTTACTCTTCCGGCTCGAGCAGGCGCCGGCACCGCTG
>DASVFC010000040.1:0-2100 GCA_036380235.1 Vicinamibacterales bacterium | reverse complement strand
AACAGATCGTTCTGCACCGACGCATCGTTACGACTGTCGAATGCGGGATACCCGATGGCCGCCACCTCGATCATGTTGTTGAGCGCGGGATCGACCTGCGCCAGGCGCAACGGCTGCACGCCCTCGGGCATAGATTCGAGCTCGAGCAGCGCCATGTCCCAATACGGGTGCACCATCAGCACCCGCTTGAGCGCGAGCGTCGGTCCGGTCGGCCGTTCGAGCTCGCGACGCAGATCGATTCCGGCCCGCGCGCCGGGCTTGAACGTGACACTCCGCGTTCCGAGACCCGACGCGAATATGGCGGCCACGTGCCGATTGGTCATCACCAGCCGATCACCGACGATGAACCCCGTACCGCCGTATGGAATTGCCGACTGGCCCGGCAGCTCAATGCGGCCAATGGCCGGTATCGCCGCCTTCAAACGCGTTCGGATGGCGTCATCGGTATTGAGCTTCACCCACAACGGGTGATCGGTCTGGAAGTCACCATCCACCACGTCGAGCACCGGCCGAATCTTCGGCAGAATGATTGCTTCTGCGCCGGCTTGTTGCTCGGGCGTCGGCAGTCGATCCTGCTCGATTGCGTCGATCGCCTCCTCGGCGGCGACGCTTCGCCGATCGACCTGCCCGGTTTCGGGGCCTTCCTGCTGCGCCTCGCGCGTCAGGGCTCGCACGCCTTCGCGATTCTTGCGGATGACGCGTTCGAGATACCGGAGAACCTGTTCCTGTTGGGCACTCATGTGGCGATCTCCCCCATGCCGTTACGGCACCCTGATACTCATTACCTGCGGCAGTGCTTCCTCGCCGCCGTCGCCGAACACCAGCTCGCGCACGAAGTCGATGTTGCGCAATCCCTCGAGATACGCCGGCAGGCTGTGCGTATTCTCAACTGCGCCGTCGACGTCGATCTCTTCACCCACGTGACACCAGCCGGTCAGCATCGTCGGCACGTGCGGAACGATGTCGCCGCGGTTGGTGACGCGATAACACTCGGGGATGAACTCGTTGAACTTCGATCGGAAGATGAACTTGCCGACGCGCGGCCCGCCAAAGGTGCAGCAATCCACCACCTTCCGGCCCATGTTGCGTTTGAGATCGACAGCCGCGAGGTTGGCCATCGCGCCGCCGAGACTGTGGCCGATCACGGTCACGCGCGTGTCGGCGGGAATATTGACGAGCGCTGCGGCGATCGAATCGCGCACGCTGCGCTCCATCATCTCAAAACCGAGGTGAACCAGGCCGAAGTCTCGAGCCAGGCTGAAGGGCTGCGGCACCGCGGTGAAGTTCGCCATCCACTCGCGTGGTGTTTGAGTGCCGCGGATGGCGACGATCACGCTGCCGGTGCGGTCTTCGCGCACGACGAAGCCGAACGCCGACGGATCGGCCACGGCAGCCTCCGTCGCGTCGACGTCGTTGTCGACCGCCTCCTGCACTTCCGGTGATTCAATCGCCTCCATTTGCGCAAACTCGGTTTCATCGCGTCGAATCTCGCCGAGAGACGTGTAACCCGCCGGCAATTCGTAAGGAGTCTGGTTGGCGAACGCATAGCATGCGACAAGCAGCGGAATGTACGCATCCCTCGCCCGGGTGACGTCGAAGTCCGAGGCCACAGCCTCGAGCCTGATGTCTACGTCGAATGGTGCTTCGGGGGGCGCTTCAAAGTGCGCTTGTGTCAGTGGTTGCCTGAGGGTCGAGCGTCGCGATGGTGACATGAACTTCCTCCAACGCAGTTCTTGCGAAACTGCTGCGTGACCGTTGCATGCGTATGCGCCGAGCGTTGTTGATATAGACGAAGACCGGCTTGGCGATTCTCTTCAGCCGCAAGAGAGTTGCACGGTTAGTGCGAGAGAACAACCTGAGCCATTGCGCAGGTAATAATGATCAGTGCAAAAGGGAGCCACATATGAGCGCGCGGTTATTGCCTGAGCAGATTCGGTTCATGCAGCGGATACTGTGCTCGGCGGGCTGTTACTCGGGACCGAGTAACGGTGTCTGGAGCCAGGCCGTTGATGACGCCGAAACCAGGCTCAAGACCATCGCCGATCAAATCGCGGACGAGTTCGGCCGGTTCGACGATCGGTCGGAACGCTGCATCCGCAC
>DASVFC010000039.1:0-6314 GCA_036380235.1 Vicinamibacterales bacterium | reverse complement strand
ACTTGCTGCATTGCTGGTAGTGTCTTTGGGCATCGTCGCGATTGCCGTGTCCGCCGCCGCCTTCTCCGGCGTCGACCCACGACGCGAGGCGTACGGATACCACCCGCTCGTGCAGATCCTGCTGATGGGCGTGGCCGGCGCGTTTCTCACCGGCGACCTCTTCAACCTGTACGTGTTCTTCGAAGTGATGCTGGTCGCCTCGTTCGTGTTGATGGCGTTGCATCGTAACCGCGCGCAGCTCGAGGCTGCGTTCAAGTACGTGACCATCAACCTGATCGCCTCGTCGATCTTCCTGACCGCGCTGGGATTGCTATATGGCATGGCGGGCACGCTCAACATGGCGGACCTGGCGCGGCTGTGGCCGTCGATCCGCGCCACCGGCATGGATGCAGTGCTGGCGGTGCTGTTCGTGATCGCCTTCAGCATCAAGGCGGGTTTGTTCCCGCTGTTCTTCTGGCTGCCGGCCTCATATCACACGCCGCCCGCCGCAGTCGGCGCGGTATTCGCAGGACTGCTGACCAAGGTCGGCGTCTATGCATTGATGCGGATCTTCACGCTGTTGTTCCAGGATGGTCCCGCGTTCCTGGTATCGCTCCTCCTGGCGATGTCGGCAGCAACCATGGTGATTGGGCTCGTCGCTGCGCAATCGGAGCGCGACTTTCGACGCGTGCTGTCGTTCAACCTGGTCGGCCACATCGGTTACACCACGGCGGCGCTCGGCGTGCTGACGTCCGCCGCCCTGGCCGGCGCGATCTTCTACGTGGTGCACCACATCGTGGTGATCACCAACCTGTTTCTGGTCAGCGGTGTGCTGTTGCGGTTACGGCGAACCACGAACATCAGCGGACTCGGTGGACTTTACCGGGAGCACCCGGTGTTTGCGGTGCTGGCCATGGTGCCGATCTTCTCATTGGCCGGCGTGCCGCCGCTGTCGGGATTTCTTGGCAAGCTGGCCATCGTCGAAGGGACGTTCGCGGCGGGCGCCTATTGGATCGGCGCGGTGGTCTTGGTGGTGGGCCTCCTGACGTTGTTGTCGATGGGCCGCTTCTGGTCGGAGGCCTTTTGGGCGCCGCCGGTCGGAGAGAGACTGGCCGGCACTCCGGGCACGGCTTTGTTGATCGCCATCGCCGGGCTCGGCGTCGTCACCGTGGCGATCACCGTGGGCGCCGAGCCGCTGTTTGCCGTTGCAACACGGGCCGCGGAGCAGTTGATCGATCGCCGCGACTACATGACTGCAGTGCTGGGGAACGGGTCCTGACATGCGCGCGCTGCGATGGCTGACGAAGATTCCACACGCCCTTCACCTGGCAGGGTTTTTTGCGTGGGCCTTGCTGGTGGCCAACCTCCGTGTCGCGCTCGACGTGGCGCGACCGCACACCGCCATTCGGCCGGCGGTCGTCGCCGTGCCGCTCGACGTGACGAGCGACGCCGAAATCCTCCTGCTCTCAATGCTGATCAACATCACGCCCGGCAGCGTGACGCTCGACTTGTCGGATGATCGCCGCACGTTGTACGTCCACGTCATGCACGTCACCACCCCCGACGAGAGCCGGCAGGCCATCAAGACCGGATTCGAGCAGCGCATCAGGCGGTTGTTCCAATGATCGAATTCAGCGCACAGTTCTCTCTGATCACGCTGGGTGTCGCGCTTCTTGTCGCCGTGGTGCGACTCGTGAAGGGCCCGAGCCTTCCCGATCGCGTGGTCGCCATGGATCTCGTCGGCGTGCTGGTGGTCGGTCTGATCGTCGTGCTGGCGGCGGTGTCGGACGTGCGGGCGACCCTGGATGGCGCGGTCGTGATTGCGCTGGTGGCGTTCGTCGCCACCGTGGCGTATGGCACCTTCGTTGAACGCGGGCATCCGGAATGATCGACATCATCACGGGACTGCTGTGGATGGTCGGATCGATCTTCGCGCTGCTGTCGGCGGTCGGCGTGCTGCGCATGCCGGACGTGTTTACGCGCATGCAGGCGTCGACCAAGGCATCAACGCTTGGTCTTGGCTGTTTGCTGATCGGCGCGGCGCTGCAGTTCGACGACGCCGGCTCGCTGATCCGGCTGATCTGCATCGGTGGGTTCCTGTTGCTGACCACACCGCTGTCGGCGCACGTGATCGCCCGCGCGGCGTACCGCGCCGGCGTGCCCCTCTGGACTGGCACGGTCGTGGACGAGCGCGATCACCAGCACCCGCGCGCCGATTAGCTGGGCCGGATTGGCGTGCGCGGCACCGCAGCGGCACGGTTGGACGGCCGCCACGCGATGCGCCATAATGGCGGCTCAGTCGACGGCTTTCGGAGCCCAGCCGTAGCCGGCAGCCCTCAGCAAAGCAGTAATGGAGGGGTAGTGGTGAACGCCAGTAAATTCATCGGGACCACCCAGCGCGAGCATGGGTCGCTCGCCGACACGCTCTATCACTTGAACGAGTTAATCAGCGCGCTCGATCGGCGCATGCCGCAGGTGCAGCGCGCCGGCGAAGCGTCGATTGCTTCAGCAGCGGCTCAGCTGCGGTCGGAAGCCATCCGGCGCATCGGCGAGATTCAGCGACAGATCAAGCAGGCGTAGCGCTACGGGTTGTCGTGGCAGGAGTCGCAGTCGGCCTTGATGCTGCTGCCGTCGCGGGCCACATGGCTGCCGTCGTGACAGCGGAAGCAGCCGGTGGACGTGGTGTGCCCGAGGTTGTCCGGGTAGACGCCCCACGTCACCTTCATGGCGGGGAACACGTTGGTGCGATACAGGTGCTGCGTCGTGGCGATCGCCTGCGACAGCGCCTGTTGATCGGTTGATGACACCGACCGGAGGCCCGATTCGATTGCGGCCATCGCCGCCGCCTCGTCCGCATAATCCGATTTCAGCAGCCGGACGGCCTCGCGGCGAATGAACGGCAGCTTGGCGCTGATCCGACCGGAGGCCATGGCCCTGTTGACGGCCTGCTCGGCACTGGGCGCGATGCGGTGTGCCGCGGCATTGTGGCAATCAATGCAGTCCATGGTTCGCGAAATTCCGGCGGCGAGGACCTCGGGCGTGGTGCCCTCGACAACGTATTCCTTGGTTTCGCCGTTTTCGTTCGTGACGCGGACGAAGGGAATTGTCTCGCGAGTTGCATCGGTGGTGATGTAATCGACGCGCACTTTCGGATCCGCATGCCAGTGGATGGCTCGTCCCGATGTGGTCTTCTCGCCGGGTCCGCCGAGGTGCAGCGTCAGCGGCGTCGCCGTTTCGGTGTTGGCTTCGTCCTCCGCGTACTCGCGGACGGTGCGCGTGCGGATGCCATGGGCCAGCGTCGGCGAGTGACATCGGCCGCACGTCTCGGTGGCCGGCCGCATCTCCGCCTGCGACGCCGGAATCGGTCTCGGGAAGTTGCCGGTGATTACGTGCACGAGCTGTCGCGTTCCCGCCAGCTTCGAGTGCACGAGCGCCCGCGCGCCTTCGCCGACGTGACATTGCACGCAGGCGACTTCGGCGTGGGTGGTGTTTTGCCACGCGGTGAATTGCGGATGCATCTGGGTGTGGCAGGCCTGGCCGCAAAACTCTGGCGACTCCATGTAGTGCAGCGCGCCTTGCGCCGCGATCAGGACGATCGTGGCATTGACGATGGTCATCGCGAGGACGCCGAGCAGGATGCCGCGCACGCGAGAGTGGCGCAGGTCGATCACCGGCCAGTCGACGTTCGCGTTGGGATTACGCCTCAGCGCCCGGCGATGCAGCGCGACGCCGAGCGGAATCAGCAACAGCCCGAGGACGAACAACGCCGGCATCGCGATGAAGATCACGAGGCCGGCGTATGGGTTGTTGAATAGCCCGAACAGCTCGCCGCCAAGCAGCGTGAGGAACGCTACCGCGGCAACGGTCGTGATCACGACACCGGCGATCGCGACCGGGTGCCGAAGTGCGGGGCTGTTCAACATCCGCGTTTACTTCAGGCTGGCCATGTAGGCCACCAGCGCGTCGATGTCTGCGGCCGGCAGCTTCGAGTAGCGGTCCGGCATCACCGGTTTCTTGGTGGACTTCGTCTTCTTCTCCATCTCTTTCGGCGTCACGATCCAGGCGCGGATCTCTGCCTCGCTCAGCTTCTTGCCGACGCCGTCGAGCGCGCTGGTCTTGCCGCCGGCGCCGGCAATGCTGTGACACATGGAACACTTCTGGGCGGCGTAGACGGCCTTACCTTTTTCTACGGCGTCCTGCGCCCATGCCGTGGCCGATGGCACCACGGCGAGAACGGCAGCAATCGTCAATGCGCGACACACGGTATGCACGGTTTCCTCCAGTCGAAGCGACGAGACGACAATCACCACCGGTAGAGCAGGCCGGCGATCGCCGTGTGGGTCGTATATGGTCGATAAACATATCCCAACACGAGCGAGCTCGGCTGAACTATGCCGTTTACGACGCTCGGGTCGAACGCAAAGTCGTAAACGTTGAAGTCCTCGAAGGCATAGGCGAAGGTCAGCGCCAGGCGGTTCGACAGCCGGTGCCGCACCTCGCCGCGCAGCTCCTGCAGCGTGTTGTAGTTCTCCGGCAGCTGGTTTGGCGGCACCAGCGGACTGTTCGGAGCGATGCCGTAGACGAAGTTCGCGCGCGCGTCGGAGTAGTCGTAGGCCAGCCGCGCTTCGGTGTTGCGCCCAATCCGCGGCGGCGTCAGATAGAGAGAGAAGTAGTGCACGTTCTCAGAGGAATCGGTCGACCAGTCGCGTGCCGGATCGACGGCTTCAGCGTCGGACCCGGCGCTGCGCGACACATGGAATCCGGAGTAGGTCTCGTAGTTGTAGCTGGCGCCGGCGCCAAATCCGCTCGGCAGCAGGAAGTCGAGTGCGAGCCCGGCGACGCGGAAGGACGATTCCTGCAGGCCGAAATAGCTCTCCTCGTAATCGTCATCGCCGAAGCCGGCATTGACGCTGACGTTCCAGGTGTCGTTCGGGAACAGATCGAGCTGGCCTTCGAATTTGCGCCGGTTGCGGTTGGCGATGTCGTAATGCCGCATCGCCGGCTGTTCGTGGATCTGCACCAGCGACGCTTCATCGAGGCCGGAGCCGCTGCGATCCGAGAACTCCGCCTGGGCGCGAACACTGCCCCAGGGCAGCGACACCGCGTCTGCAGACAGCGTGAAGACGTCCTCGTCGGTGTCGGAGTAGATCCGGTGCACGTAACCGCCGTGATTACGCGCATAGCCGACGCCAAGAGCCACCGCCGGCAGCCCGGTCCAGGTCGCGTCTGCGGTGATGTTGCCGCGTGCATGGGAATAGACGAACGGGCCGTTGGTCAGCGACGTGTTCACCGACGAGTCATAGCTGACGTAGTTGGTGATCGTCGTCTGCGGCATCTGGTTGTCGAAGTTGTAAGTGCGGACGCGCGCCGTGACGCGCAAATCGTCGGCCGGCCGCGACACGACGGCGAAGTTGGTGGCCATGACGTTCGCCGACGCGTCAGCGGTTTCGCGCGGCAGCGGGATCACCGGCAGCTGACTGTTGATCGTGAACGGCAGCAACGGCGAGTCGTTCGACCACAGGCCATACGAAAGAAATGCGGTGAGCTGCGTGCGCGCCGCCAGGCGGGTCGAGCCGGCAACGCTGAAGGTATGCGCCTGGTTCGTCGGCCATAGCGCCATGCGTCCGCGACCGGGCGCCGAGCTCGAATCGGTGAGCCGCAGCGGGCTGTCCCACACGAGCGTGTCGTCGTTGTTGTTGAACCACGAGCCGTCGTAACCGACCCGGAGCATGCTCCGCTGGTTGGTCCATTCGCCGCCGAGCGCGAAGTCGTTGGTCCGCGACGTGTAGGGCAGCGCCACTTCGACGTCGTTGCTGAAACCGAAGCTGGCGCCGAACGGCAGCTCGCCGACGTGCTTTTGCGTCCGGAACGACGAGGTCAACTGCAACGCCGTGCTGGTGTTGAAGGTGACGTTGACGAGGCCCGTGTCGCGGCGCTCAATCATGTCGAATTGCGTTGCGAGAGGGACGTAGTTGTTGAGCGTGCCCTGCGTGTTCTGGATCGCCTGCTGTGTGGCGTCATCCAGCGTCAGGGTAGCGCCGCCGTCGCGTGTGTACGGTGTCGCCGTGTCAACGCTATAGAACTGCGGGATGCCGTCCCAGCTGCCGGTGACGCTGAAGCGTCCCTGGCGTTCGAGCGAACCGACGTAGCGTCCGTCTCGATAGCCGACGTTATCGGCCATCGCCTCGAACCGTTGCCCGGTGTCCTGCCATTCGCGCTGGTAACGGAAATTCGTGAACACCACGCCATCGCGCAGGTCGCGATAACGCTGCCAGCGCGCCGGGTCGCCATCTTCGCTGCTGATGCGGGCGCCGAGCTGAAATTGCTGCCAACTC
>DASVFC010000038.1:0-2989 GCA_036380235.1 Vicinamibacterales bacterium | reverse complement strand
TCAGCGTTCGCGCGTGCGATTGAGGTAATCTGCCGCTCAGACTAATGAGCGCTCAGTCCGATCCAACCAAGGGTCGCGCGCGCAGGGTTCGAAAAAATCTCCGGCAAGGCCTCGCGCTCGCGTGGGCAGCTTCCCCCCAATCGCTGGTTCGGTACTCCCTGCTCGGCATGATCAGCGCGGCCATGCCGCCGATCGCCGTCTATCTCGGCGCGATGCTGGTCAACGGTATCGCCGACGCTCGCGTACGTACGCTGCAGTGGCAGGATCTGTTGCCGCTCATCCTCGGCCTGTGGGCAACGACCGGCGTGCAGCGCGCGATCGGTGCCTATATGGGCTACGGCCGCAATCTGTTCGTGCGCCGTGTGCAGCTCGAGGCGGAACGCCGGCTGCTGCAGCGGGCCTCGTCCGTCGACCTGGGGCATTTCGATAATTCCGACTGGTTCGACCGCCTGGCGCGCGCCAAGCGCGACGTGTCGTGGCGCCCGGGCGATCTCACCTGGTCGGTGCTCGGCCTCTCCGGCAACATTGTCACCATCGTGCTGATGGCCGGCCTGCTCGCCAGCCTGCACTGGGTGCTCGTAATGCTGGCGCTGGCCGCGGCCTTGTTGTCGCTCGCGCTCGAGCGTCGCGTCACCGCGCGGCTGTACGAGTTCTTCTACAAGGAGACGCCGGAAGAACGCGAGCGTGAATATCTCGGCGACTTGTTGGTGCAGCCGAGGAACACGAAAGAGGTCCGCGCCTATGTGCTCGCCGACTACCTGCTCGGCCGCCATCGCGAACGCTCGGAGGAACTCTACCAGCAGCGAGAGCTGATGTATCGATCGGGGACCCGGGTGTCGTTGATGACCGGCCTGGTCACCGGCACGGCGCTGGCGGTCGCCTATCTGTTCGTGGCGATTGAGGGCGTGCGCGGCAACATCGATCCGGGCGGCGTGGTGCTGGTGATTGGCGCGTTCGCCACCCTGTCGGCGACGCTGGGCAACATCTCGAGCACGTTCGTCGCCGTCGACCAACACACCACATTCCTCGAGGATTATTTTTCATTCCTGAATATTCCGCGCCTCCTGCCGGTGCAAAACCCGGCGCGCGATGTCCCCAAGACGTTCGAGGCCGGCATCGAGTTCGACGACGTGACCTTTACCTACCCTGGCGGAACGGAACCAGCGGTGGAAAACTTGTCGCTGCACATTCGTGGCGGCGAGCTGATCGCGCTGGTGGGGGAGAACGGCGCCGGCAAAAGCACGCTGATCAAACTGCTGTTGCGCTTTTACGATCCAACATCGGGCGCCGTTCGCGCCGGTGGCGCTGATCTGCGCGAGCTCGATCCCGAGGCCTGGCGAGGGCGCATCGGCGTGCTGTTCCAGGATTACGCCAGCTACGAGCTGTCGGTTCGCGAGAACGTGCAGATGGGACGCCCTGGCGTGATCGCCGACGATCGCAGGGTGCTCGCGGCGCTTGAAGACGCGCGCAGCGACTGGCTGCTCAGGAAGATGCCGAAAGGCCTCGACGCCAAGGTCGGCCGGTTGTTCGAAGGCGGTCACGATCTCTCGGGCGGGGAATGGCAGCGGCTCGCGCTCGCGCGCATCATGTACCGCGACGCCGACATCTGGATTCTCGACGAGCCCACCGCGTCGCTCGATCCCGAGGCCGAAGCGGCGATCTTCGCCGAGCTCAAGGCGATTCTCCGCGGCCGCATCGGCATTGTCATCTCGCATCGCTTTTCCACGGTGCGCATCGCCGATCGCATTGCGGTGATCGATGGCGGCAAGGTGATCGAGCTGGGCACGCACGAGGACCTGGTGAAAGCCGGTGGTCGTTACGCGCGTCTGTTCGAGCTTCAGGCGGCAGGCTACAAATAGTCGGCTTGCTGCGATCCACTCCGCCAGGCCTCATCAGTAGATTGAAGTTGCGCAGTTCATCTCGAGCAGCGGCTGACGGCTGCGGCGAGAAGGTGGGAATACGGCACGCGGTGTGAATGACAACCACCCTATGAGTGCCCAAGACGTAGTGGCCTTCGGCGACGTTGAGGCGGCCTCGCTGCGACAACTCGAGCGCTGTCTCGACGCCTCAGGTGAATCCAGCCGCGGCGTCCTCTGCGCCGATCATCACAAGGGATATTCGATGCCGATCGGCGGCGTCGTCGCCTCGGATCGCGTCGTGATGCCGGCGGGCGTGGGTTACGACATCGGCTGCGGCAACTGCGCCGCGCAGACCGCGCTCAAGGCGGCGGACATCGACGTCGGCAAGGTGATGGACGAAATCTGGCGCACCATCTCGTTTGGCATGGGCCGCAAGAACGACGAGCGCGTCGACCATCCGGTGATTGATGCCATTGCCGGCAGTCCCGTCGCCGGGCAGCGCAAGCAGCTCGCCAACGCGCGCGCGCAGCTCGGCACGGTGGGCGGCGGCAATCACTACGTCGACCTGTTCGAAGATCGCGCCGATGGCTCGTTGTGGGTTGGCGTGCACTTCGGATCGCGCGGCCTCGGTCACAAGACGGCCTCCGGATTTCTGTCGCTCGCAGCAGGACGCTCGTGGGACGACCGGCCGTCGGACGGCATGGATGCGCCGCCCGCGACTATCGCGTTGGGCACGCCGCTCGCCGATGACTATCTCGCTGCGATGAACATCGCGGGAGACTACGCCTATGCCGGACGCGACTGGGTAGTCGATCGAGTCATGCGCATTCTGCAGACGAGCACCGTGCAACGGGTCCACAACCATCACAACTTCGCGTGGTGGGAAGAACACGATGGCAGGAAGATGCTCGTCATTCGCAAGGGCGCCACGCCCGCATTCCCCGGGCAGCAGGGCTTCATTGGCGGCTCGATGGGAGACGATGCGGTGATCGTCGAGGGGGTCGATTCGGCGGCGTCGAAGGCGGCGTTGTATTCGACGGTGCACGGCGCCGGCCGGGTAATGAGCCGCACGCAGGCAGCGGGGAAGTTCAACCGCCGCACCGGCCGGCAGACGTCACGCGGAGTCGTCA
>DASVFC010000037.1:0-7477 GCA_036380235.1 Vicinamibacterales bacterium | reverse complement strand
CGTCGAGCGCGCGCTTCGGACCGTAGTAGAAGTTCAGGTCGTCGACGTCAATCTTGACGGGCTGGTCGAGAGTGGCGGGCGGCTGGCCGGCGCGATTGGCGACACCGGCGAGGCTCGCCGGAACTGTTCGGGAAGCACCGGTCATGCACGCCCCTGACGCTGATATCGATCGCGCACGACGATGGCAATCGCGTTCATGCTCAATAGTAACGCCAATAGCACCAGGATGGCGGCCGCCGCATTGGTGTGAAAGTCCACCTGCGGCCGCGACACCCAGTTGAATACCTGGATTGGCAACACGGTGAACTTCGACCAGATACTGTCCGGCGCAAAAGGAATATACGTCAGCGCGCCAATGGTGATGAGCGGCGCGGTCTCGCCGATCGCGCGCGACAGCGCGAGGATCAATCCAGTCAGCACGCCCGGCAGCGCCATCGGCAGCACCTGGTTCCAGATGGTCTGCCACTTCGTCGCGCCCAACGCATAGGAGCCTTCCCGAATCGAGCTCGGCACCGTGCGCAAGGCTTCGCGCGTCGACAGGATTACCACCGGCAGTGCCAGCAGAGCGAGGGTCGCCGCGCCGGCAAAGACGCTCTGACCCATGCCCATGAATCGCACGAACAACCCGAGGCCGAGCAAGCCGTAGATGATTGACGGCACAGCGGCGAGGTTCGAGATGTTGAGTTCGATGAATCGCGCCGCGCGGCTGCGCGACCCGTACTCCTCGAGATAAATCGCCGCCGCGACACCGATCGGCAGGGCCAGTGCGGCCGTCATGCCGATCACCCAGATGCTGCCCATCAGCGCGTGGTAGACGCCGGCGTCCTCGGCGTGACGAGACGGGAAGGTGGTCAGGAACGTCCAGCTCAGGCGGCCGGCGCCGTCGGAAACGATGTCGAAGACGAGCGTCGCCAGCGCCGCCAGGGCGACGACCAACGTCATCAGGCTCGCCAGCTGGAACAGGAGGTCGGCGTGCTTCCTCACGCGTACTCCTCGCGGAATCGCTCGCGCAGCCAGGTGCTGATCAGGTTGAGGCCGAATGTCATTACGAACAGCAGCATGCCCACCGCGAAGATGGTGCGGTACTCGATCGTCCCTTGCGGCGTGTCGCCGAGGCTGACCTGCACGATGTAGGCGGTCATGGTTTCGATCGGCACGAACGGATTGCCCGTCAGCCGCGGTTGCTGACCGGCGGCGATGGCGACGATCATGGTTTCACCGACGGCGCGAGAAACCGCGAGAATGAACGCTGCGGTGATGCCGGAGAACGCCGCCGGCACGACCACCTTCAGCGCGGTCTGCATGCGCGTGGCGCCAAGCGCATATGACCCTTCGCGCAATCCACGCGGCACCGCGCGCATCGCGTCTTCGGAGAGCGACGACACCAGCGGCAGGATCATCAATCCCATCACCAGTCCCGGGCTGAGGGCGTTGAAACCCGACAGGCCCGGCAGAAAGCGCTGCAGCAGCGGCGTGACGAATGTCAGCGCGAAGTAGCCATACACCACCGTCGGCACGCCGGCGAGCAGTTCAAGGATTGGTTTGACGATGCGGCGGAAGGTGCTCGGCGCGTATTCGCTGAGGTAAATCGCCGACAGCAGGCCCATCGGCAACGCCACGGTCATGGCGATCGCCGACACCAGCACGGTGCCGGCCACCAGCGGCAGCACTCCGAAGCGCTGGTTGGCGAACAGTGGCGTCCACTCGGTGCCGGTCAGGAACTCGATAATCGACACTTCGCGCAGGAACGCAAACGTTTCGACGGCGAGCACCACGATGATGCCCGCCGTCGTCAGGACTGATAGCGCTGCGCAGAGAAACAGCAGCCGCTCGATGATCCATTCGAGCGTCCGGGTGGACATAGCGGCGTTTTACTTTCCGGCTTCTTTCGCCAGCAGCTGGTCTATGGTGACGCCGACGGTGTTGACGCCCGAGAAGACCGAGCCGGTCGTGCGTTTCACGAAACGATCGGACACCATCCCATAGGCGTTGGCGCCAAGGCCGACATAGTTTACTTCGCGCACCAGTGTGTCGGCGTTCTTCATGAAGAAATCGACGAAGCGCTGCACTTCGGGACGCTCTGCCGCCTTCGTCGACACGTAGATGAACACCGGCCGCGACAGCGGTTGGTAGGTTCCGGTGCGGATCGAATCGGGGCTGGGCGCCACCCCGCCCTCGCCGTTGTCGGCCTTGCCGTCGTCAACCGGCACGAGCTTCAGCCTGGCGGCGTTCTCTTCGTAATAGGCGAACGGCAGGAAACCGAGCGCGAGCTCATCGCCGCCGATACCCTGCACCAGCACGTTGTCGTCTTCGCTGGACGTGAAGTCGCCGCGGCTCGCCTTGGCCTTGCCGTTGATCGCTTCGGTGAAGTAGTCGTAGGTGCCGGAGTCGACGCCGGCGCCGAACAGGTGAATTTCGCGATCCGGCCAGCCCTTTCGTAGCTGGCTCCACCGTGTCACTTTGCCCTGCGCGTCCGGTCCCCAGAGTGTCTTCAATTCCGCAACGGTGATGTTGTCCGCCCAGGTGTTCTTCGGGTTCACGGCGATGGCGATGCCGTCGTAGGCGATGGGCAGTTCGATGAAGCCGATGCCGCCCTTTTCGCACGCAGCCACTTCCGTCGCGCTGATCGGCCGCGACGCGTCGGCGATGTCGATCTCGCCGCGGCAGAACTTCTGAAAACCGCCGCCGGTGCCGGAGATTCCCACCGTCACGCGAACGTTCTTGTCGGACTTCTGGAATTCTTCGGCGACCGCTTCACTGATGGGGAACACGGTGCTGGATCCATCCAGCGTCACCAGGCCTGAACCGGACGCGCCGCCGCCGTCACCCGTGCGGGCGTCTTGCGCGCTGGGACCGCAGGCGGCCAGGGTGAACAGTACGATCGCGACCGGCACGTAACGAAGATGCGACAGCAACATGCCGCAAGCGTACGTCACGGGTAGTTTCACCATAGTTTCTGCCATGTTAATTCCGTGTAAACGCTCGTTGCGGGGGCGGCGGCACGGGAACCCGGCCGGCTGCTCGCACCTTGGGCGCTTAAACGGGAACTCCTGCGTCAGCGGCCGCAGGTCTGGTTGATCAAGGCTCGACACTACGGCAGCGTAGCCGCCTCGTATGCCAATCGTGTGTCACCACCGGGTCAGCCCCTGGCGTTGCGCGACGGCAGCTGCTGAACCGGCTTGCGCGCCAGCTCGGTGTTCACGGCTCTCAGCCCCTTGCGATACGGGATTTTTTCGAGCCGGACCCTGCGATCGAGCGCTTGTTCGAGCGCGCGCGCCTGCCGATGCGCGGCCCACAGCTCGAGCTCGGCATCGCCCACGGCCTGCACCTTGATGCGCAGCTCGCCCAAGCGTTCGCGAATCTCCATTGCCCGGATCACGCTGTGCCGGCTGCGATCGAGGGTCTCGGCCAGGCGCAGGAAGGCCGACAGCACGGTCACCACTCTGCGGTGGCGCTTGCTCAGCGTCTCCATGCCCTCGTGAACCTTGTGCGGAATCGCGCGGCGATGGTACCGCGTCAACAGCGCGATGATCGCGATCTCCTCCGGCTCGAAACCGCGCAGGTCGCCGTGCTTGATCAGGTAGTAGGAGTGGCGATGATGCTTCTCGTAGCTGATGTGGTTGCCGATGTCGTGCAGCAGGCTGGCGTAGTCGAGCCACTCGCGCTCGCGGACTCCGAGGCGGTGAATGCGCCTGGTCGCATCGAACATCGTCAGAGCGAGAGCGGCGACCTGACGTGAGTGATCGGCTTCCCACGCGCATCGCTCGGCGAGCTCGACCACCGAGCGGCGGCGGACGTCGGGGTAGCGATCGATGCGGGCGATGTCTTTGCGATGGCGGTGGATGTAATCGAGCAGCACGCCCTCGCGAAGCGCGAGATCGCACAGCGTGATTTCTTCGGCCTGCAGTTTCTTCAGGAGCCGGTCGAGCAGGACCGCGCCGGCGACCATCAGGTCGGCGCGGCGTGGATCGAGACCCGGCAGGTGCATCCGTTCCTCGAGATCCATCTCCACCGCGGTCTTGCGCAGCCTGCGGATGCTCTTGGCCGGTACGCGCAGGTTGCGCACTTCCTGCGGCACGGCGCCGCGATCGATCGCCGTGGCGACGGTCCCCAAGGACAGAATCGTGCCCGACGTGCCGATTACCCGATCGAAGCCGGCTTCGACGATGTTCTGGATGTAGCGATCGACCTCCTCGCCGATGAACTCGCTCATCTTGCGTTCGTCGCGACTCGAGATCGGATCGGAATCGACGAACCGCTCGGTGAGGCGGATGACGCCGATCTTGAAGCTGCGCGCGAACTCGATCTCACGGCCGCTGCCGAGCGTGATCTCGACGCTGCCGCCGCCGATGTCGATCACCACGGCGGGCTTCGGCGTGTCAACGCCATAGACGGCGGCGAGGTGGATCAGGCGCGCTTCTTCGGTACCGGTAATGATGCGCGCGCGGATGCCGGTCCTGCGCTCGATGGCCCGCAGGAACGCGCCGCCATTTTCCGCTTCCCGCGTCGCGCTGGTTGCCACGGCGAGGATCTCGTCGACGTCGTGGGACTGCGCGAGCCGCGCGAATTTCGACAGCGCCTGGAGTGCGGCGCTCATCGCTTCCGGCGTCAGCTTCTTGCCGTCGAGGCCGCCGGCGCCGAGGCGCACCATTTCCTTTTCGCGATCGATGATCTCGAAGGAGAAGTCCTGGCGGACGCGGACCACGATCATGTGGACCGAGTTGGTACCGATGTCGATGGCGGCTAAACGCAAGGAGACCCTGTCGAAGGATATAATCGGAAACTCATCCTAACATGGAGCATTCGGCCCTCTCCGTCGCACTCTTACGACAACGCCTGGTGTCGCTGCTTCAGGCGATGCCGGCTGCGCAGGCGGGCGACGAGACCTCAGTACACCAAGCGCGCGTTGCTTCACGACGGCTACGCCAGGCGCTGCCGCTCCTGGGCACGCACGCCGATGCCGCGGCCCTCGATCGCGCCGGCAAGCGCGTTCGCCGAATTACCCGTGCGCTCGGTCCGGTTCGTGAACTCGACGTTACATTGTTGCTACTTGCCGAACTGCAGCGCCGCAAGGCCGCGCCCGATCGGGCGATCGCGCGCGTCCGTGAGTTCGTCGCCGCCGAACGCCTCGAACGCCGCCGCGAGATGCTCGCGGAGATTACGCCATCGCGTCTCGACAAGCTGCGGAAGAAGCTCGTCCGCGTCGCCGCACCGGCTGCGCCCGCGACGGCAAAGCGCAACGCGCTTGTCGAAGCCGCGGCGCAGTCCGCACGGCGGGCTGCCGAACTGCGCCTGGCCATCGACCGTGCGGGCGGCATTTACCTCGCCGATCGTCTCCACCGCGTCCGGGTCGCCGCCAAGAAACTCCGCTACGCGCTGGAGATCCAACGCGAGCTGAGCAAGTCGCGTTCGACCGCGCAGCTCAATCGACTGAAAGCGCAGCAGGATCTGCTCGGCCGCATTCACGACCTCGAGATCCTGATCGATCGCGCGCGCCGCGTGCAGACCACGCTCACGCCTCGTGATCGCCGCGGCATGGCCGAGTTACGCACGCTCATTCGCGTGCTCGAGGATGAATGCCGTGAAGGGCACGCCGCCTACATGCGTGCCAGGCCGGGACTGGTGAAGATGTGCGACGCCATCATCGCCTCGTCCGGCCAATCAACAGTTTCCGCCGCATAAAACAGGATCCATGGCCGCCACTATCGAGTTGTATCTGGTTCGTCACGCCGTTGCCGCGGAACGCGGTCCCAAATATCCTGACGATCGGCTGCGGCCATTGACCCCCGCGGGCACCAAGAAATTCGCCGCGTCGGTTCCCGGTTTGATGGAGCTGGACGTGGTGATCGATTTCGTTTTGACCAGCCCGCTGGTCCGCGCCCGCGACACGGCGATCTTGCTGGCTGCGGGCCTGAAGCCGAAACCTGCCGTATCGGAAGTCGAGGCGCTGGCGCCAGGCGGCAGATCCCAGGCGATCACCGAAGCGATCAAGACACATTCGAAGAAATACCGCCGCCTCGCGCTGGTGGGCCACGAGCCGGATCTTGGTGAACTCGCCGCGCGCCTGCTGGGCGCCCGCGGCAGCATCGAGTTCAAGAAGGGCGGCATTTGCCTGATCGAAACCGACGGCGCCACGCCCGCCGGTCCAGGCACGCTGCGCTGGATGCTCACGCCGAAGGCGCTGCGCGCCCTCGCGCCCTGATGCGCGCCACGGTCATCGTCAATCCGATCGCCGGCCCCGGCCGCAGCGCGACGATCGGAGCGTGCGTTGACCTCGTCAAATCGGTTCTCGGCGCACAACAATGCGAGGCCGACGTCCGCATCACCACGGGACCGAACGACGCCAATCAATTCGCTATTGAAGCGGTCGCCGCCGGTGTTGATGTGGTTGCGGCATGGGGCGGCGACGGTACGGTCAATGGCGCGGCCGCCGGCCTGACGGGCACCGGCATCCCGCTCGCGATCATTCCGGGCGGCTCGGGGAACGGTCTCGCACGCGATCTCGCGATTCCCTTCGATGCAGTTCAGGCACTTACGATTGCCGCGACCGGACGGGTGCGCGCGATTGACGCCGGCGATCTGCACGGCTCGCTGTTTTTCAACGTCGCCGGCGTCGGTCTTGACGCGCGCATCGCGGGCCGGCTCGCCACCAAGGGACATCGCCGCGGCCTGATGGGGTACGTGCTCGCGACGGTGTCGGAGTTGCGCTCGTATCAGGCGTGCGCGTATTCGATCAGCAAGGTGATGGATGCGGACGGCAACGCCATCACTGGCGACCTCATCGATCACAAGGCGATGTTCATCGCACTTGCGAATTCACGACAGTATGGCAGCGGCGCGCAGATTGCGCCGAAGGCGCTGCTCGATGACGGCGTGATGGAAGTGGTGGTGGTGGAACCAATGTCGATGCTGCAAATCGCGAGGCAGTTGCCGGCCTTCTTCGGCGGCCGCCTCACGGAAGGACGCGGCGTGGTGATGCGGTCAGCGTCGTCGATGGAAATTGCGTGCAGCGAGCCGATTGCATTTCACGTCGACGGCGAGCCGCGGATGGGGCCCCATCGCATCATCCTGCGGACCCGTCGCGACGCCCTGCTGGTGAAGGTAAGCAACTGATTTAAATAGAGTTCGCCCGTTTGCCCGAGAAAGTGTTACCAAGAATTTACGTGGTTGCAAGCGAGGCTGATCGAAGATACCTGTCTCATGCTTTTCGTGAAGAATCTCCGCAACCAGGAGCAAACGCTTCGCTATTCAATCGCGCCGACCGATCACGGCTGGGAGGTGCGCGAGGAGCGCGATCGCCAGGTGGTGCGCACCGCGCACTACAGCGACTGGCACCGCGTCGAACGCGTGAAGCGCTCGATCGTGGTGCAGTTGGATGCGTTGCGTGAAAGAGGGTGGCGGGAGGAAAACTGACGCGCGTTACTCGGTTTCGACGAAGCGGTATCCCAGCCCCACGACCGTTTCGATCTGCTTGCCA
>DASVFC010000036.1:0-11014 GCA_036380235.1 Vicinamibacterales bacterium | reverse complement strand
TGTACGCGCTGACGCGCGATCTGTGCACGTCGCAGGCGGCGAATCAGCTCTTCGCTCTTGCCGCTGAACATGCTCCCGACGACGACCTCGATCCAGCCGGTCGCCGGGGTGCGAATGACGTCCATTACTGGATTATACGGGGCTTGGGGCTTGGGGCTTGGGGCCGAAGGCTGTGAGCCTTCGGCCGGAAGAAACTTATGCTCGGGTTTGGTATTCGCCAGTCTCGGTGTTGACGCGAATCACGTCACCTTCGTTGATGAACGGCGGAACCTGCACCACGACGCCGGTTTCCAGCTTGGCGGGCTTCAACTGGTTGGTCGCTGTTGCGCCCTTGATGCCGGGCGTGGTCTCGACCACCTTCAGATCCACCAGCTGTGGAATCTCGATGCCGATGGGGTTCTCGCCGTAAAATTCGACTTCGACATTCATGTCGGGCAGCAGAAACCCGACCGTGTCGCCAAGCAGTTCCGAAGACAGCTGGACCTGCTCGAACGTTGTCGTGTCCATGAAATGGTAGCCGTCGCCGTCGTTGTAGAGGTACTGCATCTCCTTCTGTTCGAGGGAGACGCGCTCGACGATGTCTTCCGAGCGGAACTTCTCTTCCGCCATCGAGCCATTCTGAATGTTGCGCATCTTGATGCGCACGAAGCCGCGGAGGTTGCCTGGGGTGACGTGCATGCGGTCGAAGATCCGGTACAGCTTGTTGTCGACCTTGATGATCATGCCCTTGCGGAGCTGCGTTGCGAGAAGGTTGTCTGCCATAAACCCTTTGTAATCAGTTACTACAACCTTTCGAGTCTAGCATATGGGCCCGCGGCTCGGCCACGCGCGGCCGCGGTGCTATCATGGAAAACGTTGTGGTCTTCGCGCGTTGGGACCCTTTCCGCGATCTGATACGGATCCAGCATGGCCTGGAGCGGCTTGCCGCCCATGGCCCGCAGGGCTGGGCGCCTGCCGTTGATCTTTGCGAAACGCAAGATGCGTTTCTCTTCTCGGTCGAGTTGCCCGGGCTGGCCCGCGATCAGATCCGCATCGACGTTCACGAAAACAAGCTGACCTTGCAGGGCCGCCGCGAAGCGCGCGTCTCGTGCGATCAGTACCACCAGGTTGAGCGCGGGCACGGCGAGTTCTGCCGCACGTTCCTGTTGCCGCACCCCGTGAACGCGGACGGCGTCGGCGCGGATCTCGCCGATGGCGTCTTGACGATTACCGTTCCCAAGACGCCGACCGACGCACCCCGTCGCGTCGTCGTATCGTAAGACACCGGCCCGGTTACCGATGCTGAAGAAGCTCACCATGCTCTGCCTGCTGCTGGCGGGGGTCCTGATGGGGCTGATCCTGTCGGGCCGCGCCACCGAGCAGCCGGATGTGATTGCCCGTGCGCCGGAACCAGAGCGGGCAGCCGTCCCCGACGAGCAGGTCGCGATCCCGAGTTCGGGACCGGACTTCACCAAGGTTGCGGCCCAGACGGTGCGCGCCGTCACCAACATTGCGTCGACGCGGATCGTCCGGCAGTCCGCGTCACCGTTCGCTAACGATCCCTTCTTTCAGTATTTCTTCGGCGACCAGGAAGACATCTACGGCCGCAGCCGCGCGCAGCAGAGCCTCGGCTCCGGCGTGGTGATTTCGGCGGATGGTTACGTGGTGACCAACAACCACGTCATCGGCGAAGCAACGAACGAAATCACGGTGACGGTTGGCGATCGCCGCGATGTGCGGGCCAAGGTCATCGGTTTTGATTCGTGGACCGACCTGGCGCTGTTGAAGATCGACGGCACAAACCTGCCGGTGATTCCGTGGGGTGATTCATCGAAACTGCGTGTCGCGGAATGGGTGATGGCCGTCGGCAACCCGTTCTCGCTGAACCAGACGGTGACGCTGGGAATCGTCAGCGCGCTCGGGCGCGCCAACGTCGGAATCACGCAATACGAGGACTTCATCCAGACGGACGCGGCGATTAACCCGGGCAATTCGGGCGGCGCGTTGATTAACGGCCGCGGCGAACTGGTCGGCATCAACACTGCGATCTTCTCCCAGAGCGGTGGCTACCAGGGCATCGGCTTCGCGGTGCCAAGCAACCTCGTGCGGCGGGTGGTCGACGATTTGAAGCAGTTCGGCAGCGTCCGGCGCGGCTCGATTGGGTTGATCGAGGTGATTCCCCTCAACGCGCGCCTCGCCGATGAACTGCGCGCGCCGCAGGTCGACGGCGTCGTCGTCAATCAGTTGCATCGCCAGTCAGCCGCGTATAAGGCCGGCCTCGAGCCCGGCGACATCATCCTGTCATTCAACGGCACGACCATCTCCGACCCGTCGCAATTCGTGAGGCTGGTGGCCGACAGCGCGATTGGTTCGACGGCTCGGGTCGAAATCCTGCGCGAAGGCCGCCGCGAAGTCCTTCGCATTCCGATCGAAACACAGCAAGAACGCCGGGTCCGCCGCCGCTAAATGCAGACGCCCGCTCAACCCGAGGCGCTGCAATCTATTGTCAGTTTCGCTGCGGTTCTCGCGCTGTCGCTGGCCGCGGTGGCAGCGCTGGCTATTGCACTGCTCGTCGGCCGGCTGACGCGCCGGCTGCTGACAGCCATCGAAGGCGACCGTTTTCATACCCAGTCCTTCGCCACAACCACGGTCAGGGCCGTTCGGCGCATTGTCTTCGTCTTGAGCCTGCTGGTGCTGGTCTTTCCTGCCCTGGATCTTGCCGGCGTGGAATCGACGGTCGGCCTGCATCCGCGGGAGGTGTCGAACTGGTTGACGCGGAGCGGTGCGCGGCTGCTGCTGCTCATGCTGCTGGCGCTGGCGGCAAATCGCTTCGCTGCATCCGTGATTCGGCGCGCCGAACGCGAAATCATCGAAGGCGCAGATTTCCGTGCCGAGGAGCGCCGCAAGCGCGCGCAAACGATTGGCGCCACCGCGCGGCGGTTCTTTTCGATCCTGATCTGGACCGCAGCGGCGTTGATGGCGCTGCGCGAGCTCGACGTTGACATCACCCCGATCCTCACCGGCGCCGGCATCATCGGTCTTGCGGTCGGCTTCGGCGCGCAGACGCTGGTCAAAGACATCATCTCGGGTCTCTTCCTGATTGCCGAAGATCAGGTTCGCATCGGCGACGTCGTCGAGATCAACGGCATCGGCGGCGGCGTTGAGGAGATCAATTTGCGCACGATCGTGCTGCGCGACCTCGAGGGCGTGGTGCACGTCATCTCGGCCGGAGAAATTCGCACGCTTGCCAATAAGAGCAAGGACTTCTCGTATTACGTGATCGACATCGGCGTGGCGTATGACGACGACACCGACCAGATTGTCGAGGTGGTCCGGGACACCGCCCGCGAGCTGATGCAGGACCCTGCCCACTCGGCGAATATTCTCGAACCACTCGAGGTTCTCGGGGTCGATGCCTTCAAGGCCTCGGAAGTCACGCTGCGGTTCCGCATCAAGACGATGCCGATGAAGCAGTGGGAAGTAGGGCGCGAACTACGCCGCCGGATCAAGAAGGCCTTCTCGGAAAAGGGCATCCGAATTCCGGGGCCGCAGATGATCGTGACGATGAAGCAGTAGCGAAGAACTGCCAGACTCGGCCTTTTAACGTCCTGTCAACACCTGTCACAGTTTTGCCTTAGTCCTGCCACCGCGCTTCCACAGCGCCTGCGTCTCAGTGGGTATGAAGCGTTTACTGTGGATTGCCGGTTTGATCCTGCTCGTGGCCGCGGGAGTCTTCTATTACGTCCGCGTTGATGTGTCGGCGGCGCCGACGCAGCTGACCTTTGATGCGGTCTCGCGTGGCGACGTAGTGGCCACCGTCGAGGCCACCGGCACGCTGCAGCCGCTCGATAGCGTCCAGGTCAGCACGCAGGTGTCGGGCACGATTGCCTCGATCGGCACGGATTTCAACCAGCTGGTGAAGCGCGGCCAGGTGCTGGCGACGCTCGACCCGGCCATCTTCCAGACGCAGATTGACCAGGCGAAAGCGACGGTGATCCGTCTGCAATCGGACGTCGAACGCGCACAGGTTCAGTACGAAGACGCGGCATTGAAGCTGAAGCGCGCCGAACAACTGGCGGCTGAGCAGCTGTTGGCGCAACAGGAAGTCGATACGGCGCGATCGACGGCGCGCGTCGCTGAAACCGCGTTGACCGGTGCGAGAGCGCAGTTGAACCAGGCGCAAGCGGCGCTGACGCAGGCGAACGTGAACCTGTCGCACACCGTGATCAAGGCGCCGGCCGACGGGATCGTATTGAGCCGTGCGGTGGAAGTGGGTCAGACGGTGTCGGCGAGCATGCAGGCGCCAACGCTTTTCATCATCGCGCGCGACCTGACGCGGCTTGAATTGCAGGCGCGCGTCGACGAATCGGACATCGGCGGTGTGAAGCCCGGTGCGCCGGTAACGTTCACGGTCGACGCGTATCCGCGTCGCGAATTCACCGGCAAGGTGCGGTTGGTGCAACTGCAGCCGCAAACCGTCCAGAACGTGGTCACCTACACCACGGTGATCGATGTGCCCAATGACGACGAGTTGTTGAAGCCGGGCATGACGTCGACGGTGTCGATTCAGGTTGAGCGGGCGGCGAATACGCTGCGCGTGCCTGCAGCGGCGTTGCGCTTCACGCCTACTGAGCAGGTGTTGAAGGAGTTCCCGGCTTCGAACGTCGAGCCGCCGTCTTCCGAGGCACCGGGCGGCGGCCGCCTTCGCGAGGGCACTAGCGGGCACGGTCGCCGTGCAGCGGTTTGGCAGCTGCTGGACGGCCGGCTGCATCGAATCCCGGTGCGTGCCGGGGTTTCCGATGGCGCGAACGTGGCGATCACATCCGACGCGCTTGATGAAGGCGTGTCGATCATCACCGGTATTGCTCGCTCGGACGCGTCTGCGGATGCGACCCCGGCGGCCACAGCTGGCTCACCGCTGGTGCCGCAGATGCCGCGGCGTCCGGGTGGTAACGCGGGCGGAGCACGTCAGTCCCAGGGGCGGTAACGAGCGATGACATTCACCAGCACGATTGGGCTCGCCTTCGAGGCGATCACCCGCAACAAGCTGCGATCGGCGTTGACCTCGCTCGGCGTGATCATGGGCGTGGCCGCGGTGATCGTGATGATGGCGCTCGGCGATGGCGCGAAGGCGTCGATCGAGCAGCGTGTCTCGAGCCTGGGTACCGACATCCTCACCGTTTCGGCGGGCTCCGCCAACGTTGGCGGCGTGCGGATGGGTCAGGGTGCAGTGACCACGTTGACCGCGGCCGACGCCGCCGCCATTGCGCAGGTGCCGGGTGTGCGCGCGGTGTCGCCTGGGGTTAGCACTCGCGCGCAAGTCGTTGGAGCCTCGGGCAACTGGCAGACGCGCGTCGAGGGCGTGGGCGCCGCGTTCGCAGACATCCGCGCCTGGGACGTGTCGCCGGGCGGCTTCTTCACGGAAGACGACGTCGAGCGCGCATCGCGCGTGGTGGTGCTTGGCGCAATGGTGCGCGACCAGGTGTTTGGCGCGGACGTCAATCCGGTCGGCGAGATCATCCGCATCAACAACCAGCCGTTCCGCGTCATCGGCGTGCTCGAGCGTAAGGGCCAGTCGGCGTTTGGACAGGACCAGGACGACACTGTTGTCGCGCCGTATAGCGCGGTGCAGAAGCGGCTGCAGGGCACGACGCACTTGTCGAACATTCTCGTCGCCGCGGGCAGCGATGCTACCGTGTCGCAGTTGATGGCGTCGGTGTCGGAGGTGATGCGGGTGCGTCACCAGATTCGCCCAGGAGACACGAATGACTTCTCCGTGCGGTCGCCGGAAGAAATGGCGCGGGTGCTGTCGTCCACTACCGACACGATGGCTTACTTGCTGGCCAGCGTAGCGGCGATCTCCTTGATTGTCGGCGGCATCGGCATCATGAACATCATGCTGGTGTCGGTTACGGAGCGCACCAAGGAGATCGGGCTGCGCCGCGCCCTCGGCGCCAGGCGCATGGACGTGCTGCGGCAGTTCGTCGCTGAAGCGTTGTCGCTGAGCCTGGCTGGCGGCACCGCGGGCGTGGTGCTCGGTATCGCGTCGTCGTACGTGCTGAGCGCGGTGCTCAACTGGACGACCGCGGTGTCGACGACGGCGATCGCGATGTCGTTCGGCTTCTCGGCGATGGTCGGCGTGGTGTTCGGCTACGTGCCGGCCCGTCGCGCCGCGGCGCTCATGCCCACCGAAGCCCTCCGCTACGAATAACGCTAAGTGGGAGCCAGACTGGCTCCGGCTTAGCGCGGCGGCCGCGATACGGAGGGGTGGCGGGGGACGGTGACGCGCCACAACTTGTCGGTGCCGACACGAATACCGATTCGGGGATCCCAGGTCACCTCGTCGTAGGTGATTCCGCGATCGTGAACGGTCAACGGGCCGCGGGTCAGCGGACGCAGGTTATCGGCGAGCGTGATGCCCATCGCTCGACAAAGATTGCCCGGACCACGGCACAGGTCGTGGTCCGGAACCGGCGGCTTTCCTTTTCGCCACGGAGCTCGGGAGCGGCGGCGGCGCATCAGCGCCAGCCCGTCGAGCGGCTCGAGTGCGCGAATTAGTACGGCCGCCGGGTGATCCACCTCTTCCGTGACCGCGTTGAGCATGTCGTGCAGCCCGTAGTTCAGATACACGTACGCGCGTCCCGGCGGGCCATAGAGCGGCGCGTTACGCACCGTTCGGCCCGGCGCCGCATGGCACGCGGGATCGTCCTCGCCGATGTAAGCCTCCGCCTCGACGATCGCGCCCGCGGTGACGCCGCTCTTCGAGCGATAGACCACCACCTTGCCGATCAGATCGCGCGCGACGTCCAGCGTAGGCCGGTTGTAAAAGGCGATCGGAAGAATCACTGTACGGAAACGCCGAGCGCGGTGAGATAGCCGATGGCCTGCGCGCGGCGCGCGCGGTCGTCGAGCGCCTGCCGGATGATCGTCACCGACCCGTCCTTCAGCATCCGCTCGCGCGCGAAGGCCACCGCCAATGCAGTGGCGTCCCGGCCCTCGCTCCACCTGTCGTTGGCCAGCACCTTGACGATGTCAACCGTTGAGCGATCGCCAATGCGAGCGAGGGCTTCAATCGCGCCACCGGCGAGGGCGCGTTTGTTGCTGTCTCGATAGAACTGGTATCGCTCCGTCAACGCGCTGACCGCCTGTAATTGACGCAACAGGCCTAGCGCATCCATGGCTGCCAGCTGCTCGATCTCGTGATCGCGGTTCCACATCGTGAACAGCGCGTCGACGAGACCGGCAGGCAGCGGCGTGGCCACACGCGCATCGAACGGGACCGCGAAGATGCGGCCGGCCACCCGAGCCCCTGCAATGCGCGAACGTCGATCGCTGGAGCCGATCATCTGCACCAGCGCCGTGCCCGCCGCGTTGAGCTCCGGCCCGGAAGCGGCGCGCCCCGACCGGCCGGCGAGAATGCCAAATGCAAACGCGGCGTCGACGCGCTCCTGGCCGGTGCCGCTCGCCAGCAGCGCCAGTGAAGTGGCGAACGATCCCGGCGCCACTGGCGTCGACGGCGCTACGCCTTCGTCGAAGGCGCGCTCGAAGCTGCCGCCGGGCAACTGCACGCCGTGCCGCGACAACGCGTCGAGCAACATCGTCTGGCCCAGGGCGGGCACATTGATTAAGGCAAGCGCGAGCGCGACGCTCGCCGATCGGATCGTGAGCGGCATCGTTTACCGGGCGACTGTCTGGAGGAGCTTGCCAGACGATAACACTTCCCGGATGTAGCGGCCGGTATGCGATTCGGGAACGTGCGCCACCTGTTCGGGTGTCGCCATCGCCAGGACGCGGCCGCCATCTTCTCCACCCTCGGGCCCGAGATCGATGATCCAGTCGGCGACCTTGATCACGTCGAGGTTGTGCTCGATCACGACCAACGTATGGCCGGCCTCGAGCAGCTTGCGGAAAGCAGCGAGCAGCTTCGCGATATCGTCGAAGTGCAACCCCGTAGTCGGCTCGTCGAGGATGTAAAGCAGCCGCTCGCCCGAGTGCGATGACAGGTGCGCGGCGATCTTGATGCGCTGCGCTTCACCGCCCGAGAGCGTGGTGGCGGGCTGGCCAAGGCGCAAGTACCCGAGGCCGATCTCGTCGAGGACCTGCAGCCGGCGCAGCACCTTCGGCGTGCTCGCAAAGAACGAAAGCGCCTCGCGCACCGTCAAGTCGAGCACCTGTGTCACGTTCTTGCCGCGATAGCGCACGTCCAGGACTTGCGGCTTGAACCGCAGGCCGTCGCACTGCTCGCACGGCACGAACACGTCAGCAAGGAACTGCATCTCGACGCGCACTTCGCCTTCACCCTGGCACGCTTCACATCGTCCGCCCGGCACGTTGAACGAAAAATGGCTCGCGGTGAGGCCGCGCGACTTCGCGTCCTTGGTCGCCGCAAACAGCTCGCGGATCGGGTCGAAGGCCTTGAGATACGTGACCGGATTGGATCGTGGCGTGCGGCCGATCGGCGTCTGGTCGACAAGCACGACGTCGCTCACGAACTCGTGGCCTTCGAGCCGCTGGTGCGCGCCCACCTTGCGATCCCAATCGCCCTTGGCGCGCTTCACAGCCGCATACAGAACGTCGTGTACCAGCGTGGACTTGCCCGAGCCGCTGACGCCGGTAACGCACGTCAGCGTGTTGAGCGGGATCTCGATGTCGACGCCCTTGAGATTGTGCTCCGTGGCGCCGAACAGCTTGATGCGCTGCGGTGATCCCTTGCGGCGCGACGGCGGCACCGGGATGCTCAGCTCGCCGCGCAGATACTTCGCCGTCAACGATCGCGGCTCGTTGGTCAGGCCCTCGAGCGAACCCGAATAGACGACGCGGCCGCCATGCTCGCTGGCGCCAAGACCCATGTCAACGAGGTGATCGGCAACTGCGATCATGTCGGCATCGTGTTCGACGACGATAACGGTGTTGCCTTGATCGCGAAGCTGCCGCAGGATCGCGATCAATCGCTGGTTGTCGCGCGTGTGCAGACCGATCGAAGGCTCGTCGAGCACATACAAGGTGCCGACCAGCGCCGAGCCGAGCGAGGTGGCCAGGTTGATACGCTGCGCTTCGCCACCGGAGAGCGTCGACGACAACCGATCGAGCGTCAGGTAATCAAGCCCCACGTCGCGGAGGAAGCCAAGCCGGCGGCGAATCTCCTTCAACACCTTATCGGCAATCGCCAGCTCCTTCTCCGTAAGCTGCAGGTTGGCGAAAAACTGCTCCGCTTCGCGGACCGTACGCGCCGACGCCTTGTCGATGGTGACGCCGCCGACGTGCACGTCGCGCGCTTCGCGCCGCAGCCGCGTGCCGTGGCAGTCGGGACATGTCAGGTAGCCGCGATAGCGGCTCAGGAACACGCGAACATGGACCTTGTATTTCTTCCGCTCGAGCCAGCGAAAGAACCCGCGCACGCCTTCGTAGGCCGACTGCCCTGAGCGACCGGCGCCGCTGGCGGTGTCAGGGTCACCGTCCATGACGAACGCGATTTCCTTCGGGGTCAGGTCCGACCATGGCACGTCGAGACGAATGCCATTCGCCCTGGCGGCGCGCTTCAATTCAGCGAGCTGCGAGCGGTAGTGCGGCTTGGTCCACGGCTCGATCGCCCCCTGGTTGATCGACTTCGACGCATCCGGCACCACCAAATCCTGATCGAGCTCGATGATATTGCCGAAGCCGTGGCAGGTCGGGCAGGCGCCGAACGGATTGTTAAACGAGAACAGGCGCGGCTGGGGATCTTCGTAGGGGATCCCGCAAGTGCGGCATTCGAACCGTTCCGAAAACTGGTGCGTGATCGGCTCAGCGGCCTGCCCTGTGTTGCCGCCATCGGCAGTCGAGGCGTCTGGAAGCTGGATCGCCCACGCCGCGCCGCCGCCTTCCGCGTACGCGGTCTCCACAGAATCGGTGATGCGGGTCCGCGCCTCGCCTGTCACCTTCACGCGATCGACCACCACCCGCAGCAGCAGCATCGCCTTTAACGCGGCGGCGTCGACGTCTTCGAACGCGACCGCCTGGCCATTGATCAACAAACGTCCAAATCCCTTTCGGCGCAGGTTGTCGAGCGCAACAGCCGATGGCGACTCGACTTCGAACAGCGACTCGTCGGCGCGTTCGTCTGCTTCCTCGCCCTCTTCCACGGCCGCGGCCTTGGCGGCTGCGACGATCGGCAGGTCGAAGCCGAGCATCAGCCGCGCGCCTTCCGGCAACGCGAGCAGGCGGTTGGTCACCACTTCGGCGGTTTCGCGGATCACTTCCTGGCCGCAGGTGCGGCAGATGGTGCGGCCGACGCGCGCATACAGCAGACGCATGTAATCGTGAATCTCGGTCACCGTGCCAACCGTCGACCGTGGATTCCTGACACTGTTCTTCTGCCGAATCGCGATCGACGGGCAGATGCCGTCGATGCGATCGACGTCCGGCTTCTCCATCCGCTCGAGGAACTGCCGCGCGTAGGCGGACAGCGACTCGACGTAGCGTCGCTGCCCTTCGGCGTAGATGGTGTCGAAGGCGAGTGAAGATTTCCCCGATCCGCTGACGCCCGTGAAAACGATCAGCTGCCCCGCTGGCAGCGTCAGGTCGACGTTTTTCAGGTTATGCGTCCGCGCACCACGGATGACGAGGTCAGATGAATGAACGTCGGAAGCCATTGATGAAGGATTACAGTCGCGAATTCGCGCGCGCTTGTAACCTTTGATTCTAACATCCAACGCCTAAACCCCGGTTCCAGGGGTTCCAGAAGTTCCAAAGGTTCCAAGGGCTGGTTCGAGGTTGGTCGGTTGGGGTTGTTGGTTTGGGTTGCTGAGCAACTTCGAACCTCGAACTAACCCTTGGAACTTCTGGAACCTTTGGAACCCCTGGAACCGCTGCGCAAGGAGCCCATTTGACAAATTAATTTGTCTAATGATTGAATGCGGTTCGTGGCTGCCCCGTCTGTCCCCGTCGGTGTGATTCGTGACGCCCCCAGGGCGGGCGTGCTGCTCAAGCCGCTGCGCCGCGAGATCCTGGCGCGGGCGCGGACGCCGATTTCCGCCGCCGGCATTGCCGCGGTGAT
>DASVFC010000035.1:0-2812 GCA_036380235.1 Vicinamibacterales bacterium | reverse complement strand
CTCACCGCTATTGGGAGATCAACGGCGGGCCCGCGTTCGCAGCTCTTCAAACCAGTTCAGGATCACCGTCGCGTGTGTCGGCCCTCGATCCACGCCGGTCTGAGGTCTCAATAGCAGGAATCGTCCGTCGACTGGCGAGACATCGAAGGTCCGGCCGGACACACCGTCGATTGGCGGCGTCCAACGGAACAGCCGTTGAACCGCCTTCGCGGCGAACGCACCTACTGTTGTGACCGGCGCCACCATCATGTCGCCGTCGGCTTCAAGGTAGAACAACTCGTCGCCCTTTGGGCTCCACAGGGGATAGCGGCCGCCCGCGAGTGACACCTTTTCGCGCCCGTCCTTCACGTTCGGGTACGGCCGCACGTAAATTTCGAACTCTCCGCCCGACTCGTTCGATTCGTACGCAATCCATTTTCCATTCGGCGACACCTGGCCGAGCCGTGCTTCGAACGACTCGCCGAGCAGCGGCACCAGCATTCGTGTACCGGAGAGCTCGACGAGGCCGATGTTCGTGTAGTTCTCCAGCAGCACCAGCGTCTTGCCGTCAGGGGTGAGCCCGTCCGGCACTTGCAGTCCCGGGCCGCCGAACTCGAGCGTCGCCGCCGAAGCACCATCGGCTGCCTGTGAGTAGACGTCGAAGTGGCCCTGGCGATCGGAACCAAAGAACACGCGACTGCCGTCCGGCGACCACATCGGCAGCACATCCCCGGTTGGGCCGTCCGTCAGCCGCACCTGGGTCAGTCGGGCGACATCGAGGATCCAGATATCCCGGTTAGTCGCGCCTCTAACGTCAAGCGCGATCTGGCGTCCGCTGGGGGAGACCCGCGCGTACGCAAACGGCCCCGGCTCGATCGCCAGCGCCTCCTCTTCACCGTTCCTATCCACCCAGACGAGCGATGAATGCCGCCTGGCCACAGGCGGCAGAAACACCAACGTGCCTGAGTCCCCGACCGCGTAATTCGCGATGCCATTGTCGAGCGCAATCCCGACGTCAAGATCGGACAGAGCGAAGGCCTCGCCGGACACCTGCAGCGCACTCTCGCTGAACCCGATCGCGTTCAGGTTGTCTCTCGACGCATACACCAGGTGGCCGGTGCTGACGTAGCGCGCCGCGCTCGCATGTTCGAGAATGCGCGTGACCGAACGAGTCCCGAGATCCAGGACGGCGGTGCTGAAGTCCAGTCCCGTCGTGCCGGTGGCGACCGTGACGAGAATGCGTGTATCGCCCGGGAGCCTGGCCGGTGACGAGAAAAACTGCTCACCGCGGGAGCGATCCGGCGCCACCACCAGTTCCGCGGTGCCGCCGGTCTCAGCGATGCGGTACACGCCGCCATTCGTCGTAAAGACAATCGTCCCGTTATCGAGCCACACGCCACCGCTGGGACGCTCCGTGGTGAGCGTGAGCACGGAGGCCTGACCGCCTTCGGCCGGCACCTTGAGGAGATGCTCGCTCGTGAAGACCGCGACCCACCGGCCGTCGGGCGAAAAGAATGGATTGGTCCCGGTGACGCCCAGGGCCTGAGCATCCTTGTCGCCAAGCCGCCGGACCCACAGTTGCCCGGTTCCCGCATAGGCGATGCGTTCGCCGTCGCGCGAGAGCGCGATGCGGCTGACGCCTTCGGTCCGATCCACCGGACGTTCAACAAACGGAACGGTCAATCGAATCGGCGCCGACCGGACGGGGCTCGATCGACCGGTCCACCAGCCCGCCGCGAAGGCGATCGCGATACCGGCGAGGGTGCCGGCGATGAGTCCCACCCGACGCAAAGGGAACCGCGGCTTCGTGATAACAACGCCGGTTGATCCCGAGCGCGCGTCGCGCAAGTCCGCGCGGGCATCACCGATGTGGTGCAGTCGATCGCGCGTGTCCCTCTCGAGGCAACGCTCGATCACCCGCCGCACCATTGGCGGCGTGGCAGGTGGCAGGCGCTCGAAGTCCGGCGTGCTGGTCATCACCGACGCGATCGTCTCGGCGGTGGTCTCGCGTCCGAACACGCGCTTCCCCGTCAGCATCTCGAAGAGCACGCAGCCGAATGCCCAGATATCGGCCTGCGGACCTACGTCCAGTCCCTTCGCCTGCTCTGGTGACATGTACGCAACCGTGCCAAGCACCGTGCCGGGCTCGGTGACGTCGAGCGAAACGGTCTCTGCAGCCGCCGATGGAGTGCCAGGTTTGGCGAGGCCGAAGTCGAGCACCTTCAACGTGCCGTCCGGCCGCACTTTGATATTCGCCGGCTTCAGATCGCGGTGCACGATATTCTGCGCATGCGCGGCCTCGAGCGCTTCGCAGATCTGCAGGGCCAGCCGGATCGATTCATCCGCCGGGAGCGGGCCGCCGGCCAGCATGCGGTCGAGCGTCGTCCCCTCGACAAGCTCCATGACGATCGCGGTGACGCCGTCGGCCTCCTCGAGGTCGAACACCTGCGCGATGTTTGGATGGCTGAGGCGGCCCAGCACGCGCGCTTCGCGCTGGAATCGCCCCAGTCGATCGGCATCGCGCGCGACGGCCGCCGGCAGGACTTTCAACGCGACGTCACGATCCAAACTCGCCTGGCGTGCGCGATAAACCTCGCCCATGCCTCCAACGCCGAGGAGCGAGACGACTTCGTACGGCCCGAGACGGCTACCTGGCGACAGGGACATCGACGAGTGCGAGCATGCTAACACCTGGCCCTGACCGGTGTGTGATGCCGATGGTTGGCGAAATTGTACCGAAACCCTGGCCGTCGACCAGGACGCCACCTACGTCCACCATCAATGCCTTAATGCCAAGCGCCTCTCAGTAAACAGCCGCTTCCGACCGAATTCG
>DASVFC010000034.1:0-7879 GCA_036380235.1 Vicinamibacterales bacterium | reverse complement strand
ATCAGGTATGCCGACAGCGCCCCACCGAACAGGATCCACGCACAGCAGCAATTGGCGAGATTGATGACCGGCAGCGCCGAGAGCACGCCGATGGTCACGCCGCCGAGCAGCGCGGGCTGAAGTTTCGCAGGGGCCATAGAGGAGGTGAGGTTTTGGGGGGTTAAGGGTTTGAGGGGTTAAGGGTTTGAGGGGTTAAGGGTTTGAGGGGTTAAGGGCTTGAGGGGTTAAGGGCTTGAGCGCCTGAGTTTAATCGTAATACTCGCGGCCCAGGTGGGTAATCATCTCCTCGCCCATCATGTAGCGCAACGTGTTCTTCAGCTTCATCAACTGGATGAACAAATCGTGCTCGGGATACAGATCCTTAGCGTGCATCGGCGCCTTGAAGTAGAACGACAGCCACTCCTGGATGCCCGACATGCCCGCTCGCTTCGCCAGGTCGAGGAACAACGCCGAGTCGATCACGATCGGCGCCGCCAGGATCGAGTCGCGGCACAAAAAGTTGATCTTGAGCTGCATCGGGTAGCCGAGCCAGCCGACGATGTCGATATTGTCCCAGCCTTCTTTGTTGTCGCCGCGCGGCGGATAGTAATTGATGCGCACGACGTGCGACAGATCCTTGTAGAGCTCGGGATACAAGTGCGGCTGGAAGATGTAATCGAGGGCAGACTTCTTGCTTTCTTCCTTGGTCTTGAACGACTCGGGATCGTCGAGCACTTCGCCGTCGCGATTGCCGAGGATGTTGGTTGAGTACCAGCCGCGCACGCCGATCATGCGTGCCTTGAGGCCGGGCGCAATCACCGTCTTGATCAGCGTCTGGCCCGTCTTCATGTCGTTGCCCGCGAGCGGCGCTTTCGTCTGCGCCGCGAGCTCGAGCATCGCCGGGATGTCGGCAGTCAGATTCGGCGCCGCATTGGCGAACGGAATGCCTTCCTTTAACGCCGCGTAGGCGTAAACCATGCTCGACGGAATCGAGTCGTCCGACAGCTCGAGGCCTTTCTCGAAGGCCGCCAGCGACTGGTGCACCGGGCCTTCCTTCATGTAGACCTCGGTGCTGCCGCACCACACCATCACCAGGCGCGAGCAGTCGTTCTTCTCCTTGAAGTTGCGGATGTCGGCGATCAGCTGCTCGGCAAGGTCCTTCTTGTTCTTGCCTTTCTTGACGTTCGGGCCCGACAGTCGCTTGACGTAGCGCTGATCGAACACCGCTGGCATCGGTTTGATCGCCTCGAGCTCCTTGCGGATCGAATCAAGCAGCGATCGTTCGAGCACGCCGGCCGTGCAGGCGGCGGCATAGCAGTCCTCTTCGAAAATGTCCCAGCCGCCGAACACCACGTCGTCGAGTTTGGCGAGCGGCGCAAATTCGTTGATCTTGGGAGAGCGATTCTCGGTGCGCTTGCCGAGACGAATCGTGCCCATCTGCGTCAGCGAGCCGATGGGTTGCGCGAGACCTTTGCGGATGGCGATGACGCCGGCGATGGTGGTGGTGCTGACCGCGCCGAGCCCAACGAGCAGGATGCCGAGCTTGCCCTGGGCAGGGGCGATTTCTGACGGTTGTTTCACCTTGGAAATATATCACGCGACCCCAGCCGTAGCGGCGCGCCGAACTATCATAAGCACGATGATGTTCCTGTTGCGGATGCTGATGAAGAAGCGCCTGCGCGAGATGGATCCGCTGCATGTGTCGATGACCGGCGTGCGCATGGGCGAGCGCTTTCTGCAGATCGGCTGCCACGATCGCGCGCTGCTGTCGGGGCTCGCCGCCAAGGTTGGATTGAGCGGCGGCGCGTTCGTCGCGGCTCTCGATCCGAGCGACGCGAAGAATGCGGAAGCCGTCGGGAGAAAGATCGGCGCGTTGATCGAGATTCAGCACATCGACGGCGGCCGCAACTGGCCGTACGCCGACGGTCAGTTCGACATGATCGTCGTCGACGACACCGCCGACACGTTCAGCGCTCGTGAACAACAGACCGCGATCCTTCGCAACGCGCATCGCGCGCTGCGCGCTGGCGGGCGAATCGAGATTATCGCGCGTCAGCGATCGAACGCGCCGGCTTTCAACGCGGAAAAAGAGTTAAGCGCCGCAGGCTTCAAGCCGGTGCGGCTGCTCGCCGAACGTGACGGCTTCCACTTCATCGAAGGTTTGCGCCCGGCAGGAAAATCATAAGTGCGTGGTCGTCGGCGGATCTTCGGACTCCTCGACGATGTACCAGCCCTTGACGTGACCGAACTCGAGCTCGTCACCGTCGTTGAGCACGCGCGGCGAACGCACTGCGTCCCCCATCACTTGCGTGCCGTTCTTGCTGTTGAGATCTTCGAGCGTGGCGACGCCGTTCTCAATCGTGACGCGCGCGTGACCGCGCGACACACTCGGATCGTTGATGCACACCGTGGAGCTGGGTTCGCGTCCCACGGTGTTGACCCCCGGCGAGAGAACGTATCGGCGATGGCCGATCCGCAGTGAACGCACCATCAGCTGCGAATAGTACCAAAGCGCGAATGCAATCTGCAGGCTACAGCCCGTCCTGAAACCACCACACGCACCGGCCGTGCTGGCGCGGTGATCTTTGCCAATTCCGGCCAAAAAGCGGCCGAATGGGCTTTCGCAACAACGGCAAGGCTTTTGCGAATAACCAGGCACACAGCCATGCCTGGCGCCCTTCCTTCCGACGTCTACAGCGCACGCGACATCGCGGCTGCGGCCGGGGTATCCGAATCCCGGGTGAACGCGCTGATCGCGCGCGGCGAGATTCGCTCGATCGCGGCGCAATTGCCCATCGCCGGGGACGCGTCGCTAGGGCAGTTTGTAGCGCACGGTGAAGCGGTCCGGGCGGTAAAGGCACTGCGCCAGGGGGCCGTCGTCGCGGTGCCGGGTGGCCTCGGTCGCGAGCTGTTCGCGCAGGGCGCCCAGGCCCACCGGTCCGCAACCATGCCGGTCCTGGTGTCGACAAGCCTCCACGGGCTCGCCGTTGCCACGATGTTGTTCGTTGCCAGCCTCGGCTTCGCCGTCGCCGACGAACGCACCGAGCCCCTTAAGGATCCGGAGCCAATGCGAATGGTCTTCCTCGTCGCACCTGGCCCCGGGGGTGGCGGTGGCGGCGGCGGCCTCAAGATGAAGACGCCGCCTCCGAAGGCAGAACGCAAGGGCGTTCAGAAGATTTCGAGCCCGTTGCCGGCGCGCAAGTTGCCGCCGCCCATGCGGCCCGAGCCCAAACCGCCAGAGCCGCCGAAACCGCTTGAAGCGAAACAGCTGCCGCCGGTGATGGCCCCGATTCCGACCAAACCGGCCGACACGCAGGACAAGGAGGGCTTGCTGGCGAAGGCGCCGGAGACCCCGCCCAGCCAGGGATCCGGAACAGGCGGCGGCGTGGGGTCCGGACAAGGGACAGGCCTCGGCCAAGGTGATGGGACCGGCGTGGGCGAAGGCTCAGGTGGTGGTTACGGCGGTGGACCGTTCCGCCCCGGCAGCGGCGTTGAACCGCCGCGGCTGCTGCGCGAAGTGCGCGCCGACTACACGGACGAGGCACGCCGCGCCAACATCGAAGGCGAAGTGGAGCTCGAGATCGTCGTGCGTCGTGATGGAACGGTTGGCGAGGTGCGCGTGCTGCGCGGACTTCGTGGCGGATTGAACGAGCGGGCGATCAACGCGGTGCGCCAATGGCGCTTTGCGCCGGGCCGGATGAAGGGAACGCCGGTCGACGTGGTAGTTCAAGTCGGCGTCGAGTTCCGACTTCGCTGAGGCGCGAAGAGGGATCTCGCCGAAGTCGAAGGCGGACACAGGATTGAATATGGACACTCTCCTCCTCGGAATCACGGTGGTCTCGCTGATCCTCGCGCTCGTCATGAGCGTGACGGCGTGGCGGCTGATGCGCGACGAGAAGCAGCGTTCGGCGGCACGCATCGCCGCGCTTTCGACGGCGGCACACGACGATTTGCCGTTTGCTGAAGTACCCGTCGCGGCGCCGGTTGCCGACAAACCGATCGAGCGCGTTGCACGAACGCCGTGGAAACCGGCACCGTTCGACTCGAGATCGTCGACGCCAACCGCGGACGACCTTTCGCTCAGGACCGACCGTCCAATTGCCATGCCGTCAACCGGCTTCCTCGGCTCGACGGAAGTGGAGCGCAGCAGCGGCAACCGTCAACGCGGCCTCGCGGTGGCTACGGTGGCGTTCTTCATCGTCGTCTCCGGCGGGTTCCTGTGGATGATGACCGGTCCCGACAGTGCGCCGGCGGCTGCGGCTGCGGCATCAAACGACGCCGCGCTCGAGCTCGTTTCGTTGAGCCACGCGCGACAGATCTACGCTTCAACCGGGAACAAGGCAGGTAAGCTCGAGGTGTCGGGGCTGGTGCGGAATCCCGTGTCGGGAAAGCCGATCGAGAAACTGTCCGCGGTGGTGTTCCTGTTCGACCGAGCAGGGACGTTCGTGACCAGTTCGAAGGCGCAAGTCGATTTCCTGAAGCTCGCCGCCGGTGATGAGTCGCCCTTCGTAGTGTCGATCGATGCGCCCGAGTCGGTGGCGCGCTATCGCGTCAGTTTCCGAACCGATGACGGCGTCGTGCCGCACATCGATCGGCGAGGCCAATCGCCCTCGCCGTCGGCAGGTGAACAGCCCGTCAACGTCACCTTGAAATGAAACGGCCATGACAGAAACACCTCGACCCTCATCACTGCGACGCCGATCGCCATTGTGCGCGGTAATGGCGGCACTGGTTGCTCTCGCGAGCACGGCGCCGTTGGCGCAGTCCGCCTCCGGCAGCCAAGGCGGGCAGCAATCCCAGGACGGGTTCCGCTTCAAGAGCGGCGTCGAGCTAATCAACGTCACGGCGACGGTGACTGATGGCTCGGGCCGTTTCTATGGCAGCCTGCGCCGCGAGGACTTCGTCGTCTACGAAGACAACAAGCCCGTGGAGATCACGCACTTCAGTGCTGAACGCACGCCGGTAAGCCTTGGCATCGTGGTCGACACCAGCGGCAGCATGGTCGGCGAGAAATGGGGGGCGGCGGTGAGCTCGATCGATCGCTTCCTGCGGATGATGGATGACCAGCTTGATGAGTTCTTCCTCTACCGCTTTAGCGCCAATGCCGACCTGGTTGCCGATTGGAGCGGCGATCGCGATCGGCTGGCCAATTCGTTGCGACGCATTCACCCAAACGGCGGCACGGCGATGTACGACGCGGCGGCGGAAGCGGTGCCGATGGCGCACGGCGGCCAAAATCGCAAGAAGGCGGTGGTGATCATCTCCGACGGCAACGACACCAGCAGCCGCGTCGGCGTTTCGGAAGTGAAGCAGATCGTGCGCGAGACGGAAGTGCTCGTGTATGCGGTGGGCATCGACGGCAACGCGGAGCCGACATTCCAGCGTCCGCCGATCATTCGCCAGCCGCAGCCGCGATTACCGATCCCGTTTCCATTTCCGGGCGGACGCGGCACCGGCCGCGTGCCGATGCCGGGCGGCTATCCGCCGAGCGGCGGACGCGGCGGCACGTATTCAGTGGGCGGCGGCGATCGCGTGAACGTGATGGCGCTCCGCGAAATCACTGATGACAGCGGCGGCCGCACCGAGATCGTGCGCGACTTCCGCGATCTCGATCCGGCGGTGTCGAGCATCGCCGATGAATTGAGCCAGCAGTATTACCTCGGGTATCCGAGCCCCGGTCATCGCGATGGCCGCTGGCACACGATCCGCGTCGAGCTGCGCGATCCGTCGTTGAAGGTGCGCGCGAGAAAAGGGTACGTCGCTACACCTTAAGACTACGGAGGTTCACGACGAAGGTTCCGACGAAGGTTCGGACGAAGGTTCGGACGAAGGTTCCGACGAAGGTTCCGACGAAGGTTCCGACGAAGGTTCAGGACGCAGGTTCGGAATAGAGGACAGATTTCAGTGGCACAATCTTGGCAGTGGCTTCAGGTGTCCGGGGGTTTCATCATGAAGACACTCGTCGCAACTCTGTTCTCACTCTCCATTGCCGTCACCGCGGCGGCGCAAGCGCCGGAACGCAAGGACCTGCAGGTCTTCAACGACATCGGCGATCAGGTCAATCGGTATACGCAGCTCACCGTGTTCGACAGCATCTCCGCATCGGTCACCGACGGCCGCGTGGTGTTGAGCGGGTGGGTGACGATGCCGTACAAGAGAGACGACCTCGAGCGCCGGGTGCGCAAGGTCGAAGGTGTGACGACGATCGACAACAAGATCGGCGTGCTGCCGGTGTCGCATTTCGATGATGACTTGCGGTTTCGCATCGCTCGCGCCATCTACGGCCACTCGCTGTTCTGGAACTACGCCAACATGCCGAACCCGCCGATCCGCATCGTCGTCAATCGCGGTCGCGTGACGCTGGAAGGCGTGGTGCACAGCAACGTCGAGCGGATGCTGGCGCGATCGCTGGCATCGGGATTCAACGCCTTCGAGATCAAGAACGCGCTGAAGACCGACGCGGAAGTGCGCGAAGAAATGGAACGGAAATCTAACTAAGCGGCGGGCGGCCTGGGACCAGGGTCCTGGGGCTTGCGTGACCTGACGAACCAGATCACGCCCGCGAAGGTGACGGCCACGAGCACGGCCATCCCGCCAAACAAGGCGAGGGTGCGAAACAGGATCGATTCCTTTTCCATCCTCGCCTCAATCGCCAGCGGCACACCCTTGATGCGTTCCGCCAGCAGTTGTTCCCAGACAATGATGTTGCCGCGCTCGATGCGCCGCGCCGGCGAGTTGTGATAGTCGACGCGGCTCGGCAGATGCACGCGCACCGCGATCAGTTCGTCGCCGTGCCATCCCGGATTGCCGGCATCAACACCGGCGGCGTCGAGCATCTGCTGCACGAACTCGAAGCGATCCTCGTTTTCACGATAGCGGTACGTCGACCAGGCAAACGGCGCCGCCTCACCGAGCCGCGTGATGTCTGGCACATCGAGGCGCAAGTGCACGTAGCGGCGCCCTTCGCGGCGGGACAGCGTGATGCTTTCGACCGTGGTTGCCGGCGTGGTGTAGAGCTCGCGCACCAGCACGCGATCGAGGCGGGCATTCGGATCGAGCGGCAGCTTGAATCCTCGCAACGCGACCAGCGCCGGCACCGACGCGTTGACGTAGACGGTGGCTGAGCCGTCGAGCGCGAGGAAAATCTCCTCTTCGTATTCGTACTTCCGGGCGATGACGTTCGCGCAGGCCGCTGACAGCAGCACGGAGAGCAGGATGAGCGCGAGCGCGATTCGCACGATCGAATAATAATAGTAAAGTCTTGGCCCCTCCCACGCTCTTCCTGATCGACGGCAGCAACCAGATGTATCGCGCCTACCACGCGATCCGGGGACTGACGCGATCGGACGGCAAGTCCACCAACGCCACCTACGGTTTCATCACCATGCTGCGCAAGCTGCTGGCCGATCATCAGCCGCAGTACATCGTTGCCTCGTTCGATCTGCGCGGCGGCACGTTCCGCTCGCAGATTGCCGCCGACTACAAGGCGACGCGATCACCGATGCCAGGCGACCTGGCCGAGCAGGTGCCATGGGTGCATGAGGCGTGCGAAGCGCTCGGCGTGCCGATCCTGACGCTGGAAGGCTACGAAGCCGATGACGTGATTGGCACGCTGGCCAGCAAGGCGGCGGCCAGCGGTATGCAGGCGGCGATCGTCACCGGCGACAAGGACTTCTTTCAGCTCGTCAACGACGGCATCAAGGTCTACAACCCGCGCGATGAGGGCACGTGGTATGACGCCGAAGGGGTGCTGCAGAAGTTTGGCGTGAAGCCATCGCAGGTCTGCGATGTGCTGGCACTGATGGGTGATTCCATCGACAACGTCAAGGGCGTCCCCGGCATCGGCGAGAAGGGCGCGCGCGATCTGATCGCCACCTACGGCTCGCTCGAATCGCTGCTG
>DASVFC010000033.1:0-3690 GCA_036380235.1 Vicinamibacterales bacterium | reverse complement strand
CTCACCGCTCCGCTGACCGGCAGGAACACGCTGCGCTTCATGCTGAAGGATGCCTCAAAGCCGCTGGTGATCGATTTCGAGACCAGCCGCGAGCACGTCAAGGCGGTCGACGCCAACGGCCGGCCGGCGCCGTTCACCTATGTGAATGGTCACATCGTGGTGCCGCCGGCATCACTCCTCGCGGGTGCGAACACCATCCGCATCACCTTTACCGCTGGTGACGCGTCGCTCAACCGCAATGTCGATTTCCTGTATGCGCTCTTCGTACCAGCGCGGGCACGCCTTGCATTGCCGGTGTTCGATCAACCTGACATCAAGGGCCGCTGGACCATGACGCTGGAGCATCCGGCGAAGTGGAAGTCGGCGGCAAACGGCGCCGAGCTGTCGAGGACCGAGAAGGGCGATCGCGTGACGGTGACGTTTGCCGAAACCGAACCGCTGCCGACGTACCTCGTCGCCTTCATCGCCGGCGATTTCAAGATCGAGACGGCGGAACGCAAGGGCCGCACCTATCGCATGTTCCACCGCGAGACCGACGCGGCGAAGGTGGCGCGCAACCGCGATGCGATCTTCGATCTGCATGCGACGGCACTCGAGTATCTGGAAAACTACACGGCGATTCCCTATGCGTTCGGCAAGTTCGACTTCGTCGCCATTCCGGCGTTCCAGTTTGGCGGCATGGAGCACGCCGGCAAGATTCTCTATAACGCATCAGGGTTGATGCTCGATGAATCGGCGACGCAAAATCAGCTGCTTGGCCGGGCGTCGGTGATCGCGCACGAGACAGCGCACATGTGGTTTGGCGATCTCGTCACCATGCGCTGGTTCAACGACGTGTGGATGAAGGAGGTGTTTGCCAACTTCATGGCGGCGAAGATCGTCAACCCGTCGTTCCCGGCCGTGAACCATGAGCTGCGGTTCTTGTTGTCGCATTATCCGGCGGCTTACGAGGTCGACCGCACGCCCGGCGCAAATCCGATCAGGCAGATCCTCGAAAACCTGAACGAGGCCGGCAGCATGTACGGTGCGATCATTTATCAGAAGGCGCCGATCGTGATGCGCCACCTCGAGGCGTTGCTCGGCACGGACAACTTCAGGGACGGGTTGCGTGAGTACCTGAAGGCGCACGCATTCGGGAATGCGACGTGGACCGATCTGATCACCGTGCTCGATCGGCGGACGCCAATGGATCTGCAGGCATGGAGTCGCGTGTGGGTCGAGCAGCCTGGCAGGCCGGTGATTCGCACCATCCTGGACGTCAAGGATGGCACTGTGACCCGGCTCGCGTTTCGCCAGGAAGATCCGTGGCAACGCGGCGTCGTGTGGCCGCAACAGCTGCGCGTGGCAATCGGAGGCTTGCGCGCCGAAGCCTTGGCGAAGGCGGGGCACGCGCCGCAGCAGACCATACTCGTCGAGTTGAACGCCGCCGAAGTGGAAGTGCCGAAGGCCGCCGGCCTGCCGGCGCCGCGATACGTGTTGCCGGCCGGGTCCGGGTGGGCCTACGGCGACTTCGTGCTCGATCGCGCGACACTCGAATACCTGCTCACCAACCTGCCCGACATTGCCGATCCGCTGACGCGCGGCAGCGCCTGGGTGACGATGTGGGACACGTTGTTGCGCGGCGGCGTGCGGCCGGATGCATTCCTCGACCTGGCGATGCGCGCGTTACCGCGCGAAAACGACGAGCAGCTCACCGCGCGGGTGCTCGGCTACGCCGCGAATACCTGGTGGCGCTTTCTCGATGCCGATCAACGCCACACACGCGCGGCGCGGTTTGAATCGCTGTTGCGCGAAGGCCTTGGCCAGGGATCGACGGCAAGCCAGAAAGCGTCGTGGTTCGGGACGCTGCGCACCGTCGCCACCACGCCAGCAACGGTCGGGTGGCTGCGCCAGGTGTGGGAGAAGAAGGAAGAGGTTAAAGGTCTGCCGCTCGCCGAGGCGGACTACACGGCGCTCGCGCTTGAACTCGCCGTTCGCGAGGTCGACGGCTGGAAGGCGGTCCTCGAGACGCAGCTCGATCGGATCGAGAACCCCGATCGCAAGGCCCGCTTCACGTTCGTGATGCCGGCGCTGTCTGCGGATCCATCACTGCGCGATCAGTGGTTCGCCTCGTTGCGCGACGTCGGCAACCGCCGTCGCGAGCCGTGGGTGCTCGAAGGCCTCAACTATCTGCATCACCCGCTGCGCGCCGAGGCGTCGAAGAAGCACATCCGGCCGAGCCTCGATCTGCTGTGGGAGATTCAGAAGACCGGCGACATCTTCTTCCCGAAGCGCTGGCTCGACGCCACGTTCGGCGGCCATTCCAGCAAGGACGTTGCCGATACCGTGCGCGCGTTCTTGAACGGCTTGCCCGCCAACTACCCCGAACGGCTGCGTAACATCACCCTGCAATCCGCCGACGAGCTCTACCGCGCCGCGGAGATAACGAAGAGATGACGATGAGACGATTCCTTGCCGCCATTGTGCTCGCGGCTGCGATTGCGCCGCTGGTCGCGCAATCTCCCCCGCCGCCGGTAACTATCCGCGTTGCCCGCGTGATCGACGGCCGCGGCGGCGTTGTCAGCGGCAACCTGATGGTGTCGATCAGGGACGGCAAGATCGCGGGCGTCAGCAACGCCGCGGCGGCCGGAATGATCGACCTGCCGAACCTGACGTTGCTGCCCGGGTTCATTGATACGCACGTGCACATCGGATGGCATTTCGATGCCGCCGGCCGCTACCAGGCTGGACCAGAGCCCGCCGACCAGGCGGCGCTGTACGGTGCAGAGAACGCCTACGCCACTTTGATGGCAGGCTTCACCACGGTGCAAAGCGTGGGGGCGGCTTCCGACAAGCCCGTTCGCGACGCGATCGCACGTGGCGTGCTGCCGGGACCGCGCATCCTCACCTCGCTTGGCTCGATCGGCAATCCCAAGTGGACGGTCGATCAAATCCGCGACGACATCCGCAAGAAGAAGGCAGAAGGCGCCGACCTGATCAAGATCTTCGCGTCGGCGAGCATTCGCGACGGCGGGGTGCCAACGCTGTCGCAGGAGCAGCTCGATGCGGCGTGCGGCGAAGCGCGGGCGCAAGGCTTGCGCAGCATGGTGCACGCGCACAGCCCCGAGTCGATGATCCGCGCCGCGCGGGCGCGCTGCACCGTGGTCGAGCACGGCGGCCTGGCCAACGCCGAAAGCCTGAAGGCGCTGGCCGATGCCGGCGTCTATTTCGATCCAAACATCGGCCTGGTGACGCAGAATTATCTCGAGAACAAGGCGCGCTTCCTCGGCATCGGCAATTACACCGAGGAGGGCTTTGCCGCGATGTCGAAAGCGCTCAGCCTCAAGGATGCGATGTTCTCGGCGGCGCTTACCACACCCGGTTTGAAGATGGTGATGGGCACCGATGCGGTTGCCGGGGCACACGGCCAGAACGCCCGCGAGCCGATCGAACGCGTCAAGTCTGGCCAGCAGCCGATGGCCGCGATCGTCGGCATGACATCGCTGGCCGCCGAATCGATGGGCCTCGGCACCGTGATTGGCACAATCGCACCGGGATATCAGGCCGATCTCGTCGGCATCGAAGGCGATCCACGAATTGACATCACCGCACTGCAACGGGTTCGTTTCGTGATGAGAGACGGAAAGGTCTACAAGCGATGAAACAGATACTGCTCGCCTGCCTCATTGGCGCCGCCGCGATTACGGCGAC
>DASVFC010000032.1:0-5129 GCA_036380235.1 Vicinamibacterales bacterium | reverse complement strand
ATCACCGGCAGCCAGCCGTCGGCGCGATACCTGGCATTGATGTCGTCGACGCAGCGCTGCACTTCGGCCATCAGCGCCTGGTAGGTGCTCAGGCTCTCGCGGCTCGGCGCGCCGACCTGCACCTTGCTGACCCGGGTGCGCCACTCCGGATAGCGCTCGAGCAGCCGCGCGAACGCGCGCAGCCGATCGGGAATGCCCTTGGTGTAATCAAGGCGATCGACGCCGAAGAGCATCTTCTCGTCGTTAAGACCCAGCGTCTTACGCACGGCTTTCGTCTCCACACTCTGATCGCCGGTCCGCTTCCATAACGACGGGTCGATGCTGATCGGGAACGGGCGAACGTATGTCGGACGCCCGCCGCGCCACGCCGCGAAGTGCTCGTAGTCCACCCGCGACTCCAGAGCACGGTCTACCGTGTCAAGAAAGTTATTGCAGTGGTACTGGACATGGAAGCCGAGCAGATCGTTGCCGAGCAGTCCGTGCAGGATGTCTTCCTTCCATGGGCACACGCGAAACGCTTCCCGATTGGGCCATGGAATGTGCCAGAACTGGCAGACCGTGACATCGGGCCGCGCATCTTTGACGAACCGCGGCAACAGGGCGAAGTGGTAGTCCTGCACGAACACCACCGCGCGATCGTCGCCGACCTCTTCGATCACCGCATCGGCGAAGCGGCGGTTCACCCGCACATATTGATGCCAGTCCTTATCGTCGAACTGCGGTCGCGCGTAGGCGATGTGGCACAGCGGCCAGAGCGCGTTGTTGGCGCAGCCGTAGTAGTAGCCTTGCTCTTCCTCTTCGGTCAGCCAGACGCGTCGCAGCGTGTACGACGGGCGGCCGGGAGGAACACGAACGCGGCCGCGGTCGTCCGCCGTTTCCCGATCGGCGCTGCCGCTGCCGTGCGCGATCCAGGTGCCGCCGCACGCGCGCATGACCGGATCGAGCGCGGTCACGAGACCGCTGGCCGGCCGCGTCCACTCGATCCCTTCGGTCTCCTTGCGGCCGCGCACCCAGTTCCAGAACCCGCGCGCGGTCCGCCGGCTCCGGACATGAATATACGGCTCGCGGTTCGCCACCACGATCAGCCGCGTGCCGCGCAGCGAATCGTGGAGGCTCGACTCCAGCTGGGCCGCAGTCATCACAATGATCCGACCTTACTCTCTAGACGCCAGCCAGCTCAAGAAACGATCGACGTCGGCGATACCGTCGAGCTTGTGCGTGGCCGCGGTCGGTCGCAGGCCGACCAGGATGCCGATACCTGACTTGATGGCGCGAAACGCGTCCTCGTCTGTGATGTCATCGCCGATGTACGCAACCCACGCCGGGCATTGCAATTTCGTTTCCACGTCAGCCGTGATCCAGTTCGTGGCGTCGCCTTTGTGCCCATTGATGTTCGGCAGGTACTCGACCACGGCATTACCTTCGAGGCGACGAACGTAGTTCTTGGCGATCCACGGCACCGCCAGCACATCGGCGCGGGCAAATGCGCGGTCGTGAATGTCTTTCGGCATCCTTCGCGTATGCACCGCGACGCTCGCGCCCTTGTCTTCGATATAGACGTCGGGAAACTCGTCAAGCAGCGCCTTGAGGCAATCCGACAGTCCGCTCATGCGCTCGACGGCCATCGCCAGATCGGGGTGCGTCGTGCGCACGCCAGACGCTTCGATCTCGAGGCCATGCAGGCCGGCGTGGTAGACGTGATCCGGCAACCGCGTCCGGCGCCGCAAGTCGTCGAGCCGTCGCCCCGAAACGATGCCGAGAGACATCGATGTCCGACGGGCGAGCGACATCAGCAGGTCATGGCGCTCGAGCGTGAGCTCCGGCGCGGCGGGATCCGGGTTGAATTCGGCAACCGTTCCGTCGAAATCCAGCAGGAGAACAAACGCGGTTCCGGGCGGGCGGCTTTCCACCGCGGCCTGCACTTCCGCAAGCATTCCCGTTTATTGTGTGGGGAAAATCACTCCAGACGCGAGTGAGCCGTTGGGATCAAGGCCGAGCTTGATTGCCCGCATCGCGTCAACACCGGCACTTCCGTAAAGCTGTCGCAATAATTCCTGCTTGATCGGGTTCCTGCCGACGCCATGTTCGGCAAGCGGCGACCCGCCCATCGCGATCACGGCTGTACCGAGCTCGAGGATCGCCTCCCGGCCTTTCACCACATCAGACGCCGTTCGCGGGACGACGTTCGGGTGCACGTTGCCGTCGGAGATGTGACCCCACACGGCGAGATCGAGATCGCGTTCCGAGAACAGCCGCCGGCACACCGTCATCATCTCGCCGAAGCGATCGTAAGGGACGATCATGTCGGCCGCGGTCTTCGAGATCCCGGCGTCGCGTTGCTTTGCCTGGGCCACGCGCCGGTTGACGCCGGCAGGCACGGCTTCGCGCAACTCGGCGAAGGCCGCCGCCCGCGATCGATCGGCCGGCAATGCGATCTCCGCGTCATCCAGGCAGCCATGCGCCGCGAGCAGGCAGCAGAAGCGGACCAGCGGCGAATCTTGTGCGTCGCCGTCAAGCGCCGACTCGATCGCGCGCCAGTGATCCTGCTTTGCAACCGATAGCGGCAGCTCGATGTCGACGAGCAGCGCGATGCCGGTGCCCGCCGGCAGCGATATCTCGAGCCGTCGGTCGACGCCGTCTTCGCGCACCACCTGGATCGATCGCGCATCGATGTGCTCGATCGACGCGATGTCGATGCCGTTCGGCTCGCCCGACCGCCACGTGGCGATCGCCGCCTCCCGCAACGCGCCCGCCAGCGTTATGCCCTGTTGTTCGCTGGCGACGGGAACGAAGGCGCGGCAGAGCCCTGCCGGCAGCGGTGCGGTCCTGAAGGTGACGCCAGCGATCACACCGAGCGTGCCTTCAGAACCGATGAACAAGTCGATCAGGTCCATTCCGGGCTTGATGAAATATCCAGCCGAGCTCTTGGGAACGTCCGGCATCGTCAACGACGGCAGCTGAATAACCCTCGTACCCGTCGAAGTTTCGATCTCAAACGTACCGGTTGAAGATGCATGGTGATCACCGCGATTCAATTCGAGCACGTCACCACCGGCCAGAACGACGGTCACGCCGTCGACCCAGTTCCGCACGGTTCCGTACTTGAACGTCGCCGCGCCCGCCGCACACGTCGCCACCGCGCCGCCGGCGAAGGCGCCAAGATAGGTCGGCACCGGCGGCAACCAGCGGCCGTGTTCAGCCAGCATGTCTTGCACCGTTTGCAACGGCACGCCGGCGCCCACTCGAATCCTGTCGCGGGCGATTGCGATGTCGTCCAGGCGCTCGGTGGCGATGACGACGTCGCCTGCGGGCGTGGCACCGCCGGTCAGCGACGACTGTGCACCCACCACCAACGTACTCGCGTTCGATCGCAGGCACGCAGAGAGCTCGTCGATGCTGCGCGGCCGCAACACGGCCACGGCGTGACCGCCGGGATAATGCGCCGCGTCTTCGAGATATCGGGCAACGATCGCGGGATCGGTCTCAGGATCGATGATGGCGGAGGCTGGAGGACGGGCCTCCACTCGCGGCGTCACTGGATGATTCTAGTGCCACTGCCCAGCCCATTTTTCATCCCAGCGCGTTCTTTGACGGCAAAATACGCGCATGTTCGATGACCTTCGCCGCGATGTGCATTACGGGATTCGGCAATTGCGCTCCGCGCCGGCGTTCACCATTGTCGCCACGCTGACGCTCGCATTGGGTGTGGGCGCCAACACCGCGATCTTCAGCGTCGTCAATGGCCTGTTGCTGCGGCCGTTGCCGTATGCCGAGCCGGAGCGATTGCTGTTCGTCGACGGTGTGCTGACACGTGCCGAAGGTGAAGTGCGCTTCCAGGTCGCCTACCCGGACATCGAGGCGATGCGCGCGCAGTCGAAGACGCTCGCCGCCGTCACCGCGTGGTCCACCGCTTGGGGCCTGGCGCTCGAGGGCACCGATGGCGCGCAGCGGCTCGATGCGAACTTCGTCGGCGCGGACTACTTCGCCATTCTCGGAGCGACACCGTTGTTGGGAAGGACGTTTGTCGAAGACGATCATGCCGTTGGCGGCGCATCGCCGCTGGTCGTCGTGCTCAGCGAGCCGACGTGGCGCCAGGAATTCGGTGCCGATCCGAACATCGTTGGCCGCTCGATCCGGCTCCAGAACCGCGTCTTCACCGTCATCGGCGTCATGCCGGCGTCGTTCACCGACGTGGCGGCCGTGCAAGGGTCACGCGTTGACGTGTGGGCGCCAATCGAACGCGCGCCGGAGTTGTTCGGCGCGCTGAACCTGTCGGATCGCAGCAGCCGGCTGATGTGGGCGGTGGCGCGGCTCGCACCTGGCGCGTCGATCGCAGCGGCGAACGCCGAGCTCGCGATCATCGGTGCCCAGGTGGCAGCGGCGTTCCCCGCGACCAACACGAACTTCAGCCTGCGGGCGGCGTCGCTCGCAGGGCAGTATTTTGCTGACGCTCGACAGCCATTGTGGTTCCTGCTCGGGGGCTCGATCTTCGTGCTGCTAATCGGATGCGCAAACGTCGCGAACCTTTTGCTGGTGCGAGCCTCCAATCGCTCGCGCGAGTTCGCGGTGCGGCAGGCGGTCGGCGCGTCAACGGGTCGGCTGGTTCGTCAACTGCTTGTCGAAAGCCTCCTCCTTGCCGCCGTCGGCTCGGCGGCGGGACTCGTCATGGCTTCGTGGCTGACACCGGTGCTCGTGCGAATGAGCGACATCCAGGTGCCGGCGTTCGCGCGGGTTGGTATCGATGGCACCGTGCTCGGCGTTGCGTTGCTGACATCGATTGCGTGCGGCCTCCTGTTTGGGCTGGCGCCGATCTGGCGAGCCGCGCGCACCAGCGTCCGCGAGAGCATGGGCTCCACTCGCGTTGCCCCCGTATCGCGCATCGCACATTGGGTTGCGGGCGTCGAGATGACGGCGGCATTCCTTCTTGCCGCCGCGGCGCTGCTGCTCCTGCAAAGCTTCTCGGCGCTGACGCGCACCGATCTGCTCTTTCGCACCGATCGCCTGCTCACCGTTCGGCTCGAGTTGCCCCAGGATCGTTACGCCACGCCCGCTGCACGCGCGCGCGCGGGAGAGGCGTTGCTCGAACGCATTCGCGCGGTGCCGGGCGTCGAGCAGGCGGCGATCTGGGG
>DASVFC010000031.1:0-7333 GCA_036380235.1 Vicinamibacterales bacterium | reverse complement strand
GCTTACCGACCTTCGCCAACAGCGCTTTCTGCTTTGCTGACTCGGCGAACACGTAGACCACGAGCTCGCGGCCGCGAATGGCAAAGCAGGCGAGGGGAAGGTCGCCCTTCCTCCCGGTTTTGGTCGCATACGGAAACGAGCCATGCCCGACGATGCTCGGGCCCCACATGCGCGGTTCCTGACCGGTAATCTTTTTGAACAACTCGATCAATTCCCGGCAGTCTGCCTGTTGTTGGGCATTGCCGCGTGCGGTGACGTAAGCAGCAACGCTCGCACCAGTCGGTTTCGTCTTGTTTTCGGCCATAAGGGGACTCCCCGAGATGTGATTATCGCGATCATTTAACAGATCACGAAAATCGCCCAATCGTGGAGGGTTTGAACGATTTGGACGATTAACTGACTTGATTCGTCCAATCCACGCTGCCAGCATGGCTTCGTGCCGATGCTGTTGCCGCACCGTGGCGTTGAATCGTTCGAGACGTTCGTCCAGCGCCGGCGCGCCGAAGTCGAGGAGCATCTCGAACGCGCTCTACCGTGCCCGCCGCTATGCCCGCCGGCAGTGGCGGAGGCGATGCGGTACGGCGTCCTCGAAGGCGGCAAGCGCATGCGGCCGTTGCTGGTGCTGGCGGCCGCCGAAACCGTGGCGGTGGCGCAGCAGGGTTACGGCGCCGGGATAGTCGAAGAGGCGCGACGGCTGGCCATGCCCGCGGCGTGCGCCATCGAGTTCATCCATTCGCACTCATTGATTCACGACGATTTGCCGGCGATGGACAACGATTGCCTGCGCCGCGGCCGTCCCACCGTGCATGTGGCGTTCGGCGAAGCGCTGGCGATCCTCGCCGGTGATGGACTTCTGGCCGAGGCATTTGCGTTACTGGCGAACGAACCAGACGACTGCAACCAACCGCACATCGCCGAGCGAAAGCTGCGCGTCTTGAAGCGCGTCGGCGGCGCGCTCGGCGCCGCCGGCATGCTCGGCGGCCAGGCGATGGACCTCGCGTTGACCAATGACCCCTCCGCGACGTCCGACCCCGCGGTGGTCCGCGAGATGCACGCGCGAAAGACCGGTTCTCTGATCCGCGCCGCAGCGGTCTCGGGCGCCATCATGGCCGGCGGCACCACCGCTCACATCGCCGCCGTCGATCGATTTGCGGCCGAACTCGGACTGGCGTTCCAGATCGTCGACGACATCCTCGACGTCGAGGGCAGCGCCGAGCAGCTTGGCAAGACCGCGGGCAAGGACAGCGCCGGCAACAAGCTCACGTATCCCACGGTGTTCGGCGTGCGCCGTTCGCGGCAACTCGCGGCGGACTGTGCGACGCGGGCGCGCGCAGCCCTGCGCGCTGCCGGATTGACCACCGACTTGCTTGCGCCAATGGCGGAGTGGACCATTGCGCGCTGCAATTGATGTCCTGATCGTCGGCGGTGGGTTGGCCGGCAGCCTGGCAGCCTGGCGCCTCGCCACCGCGCGTCCAGCGCTGAATGTGCTGCTGCTCGAACGCGGCTCGACGCTAGGCGGTAACCACACCTGGTCGTTTCACGACACCGATATCCCGGCAGCGTCGCGGCAGTGGCTGGAGCCGCTGATCGCGGCGCGCTGGCCTGCCCACGAAGTGCGGTTTTCCGGCACGGCGCGTGTGCTCTCCGGCGGCTATGCCTCGATCACGTCGGATCGCTTCCACGCCGTGATCAGCGCAGCGCTTGGCGATTGCGTTCGGTTCAACTGCGATGTCGCCTCCGTCAGCAATGACATCGTCACGCTCGCCGATGGCGACACGATTCGTGCCGCGGTCGTGATCGATGCTCGCGGTGGCGGCGTCGCGACGTCCATACCCTGCGGGTGGCAGACGTTCCTGGGCCAGGAGCTCATCCTCGAAGGCGATCACGGCGTGCGACTTCCGATCCTGATGGATGCAACGGTGCCGCAGGACGGCGGCTTCCGTTTCGTCTACGTGCTGCCGTGGACGTCGCGCCGGCTGCTGGTGGAGGACACGCTCTACGCCGATGCGCCGGCGATCGATGCGGATGATCGTCGCAATCGCATCGCCAAGTACGCGATCGAACGCGGCTGGACGGTGAAGCAAGTGAGCCGCGAAGAGCACGGCGCCCTGCCGATTCCCTTGTCCGGCGACATCGAGGACGTGTGGAGCGACGACACCATCCGCATCGGCGTTCGCTCCGGGCTGTTTCATCCGACCACGGGTTATTCGCTGGCGGATGCGGTGGCCACGGCCTTGCTGTTGAGCGAGATGCCACTCGATCACCCGATAGATGTTCTGCTCGCGCTGAAGGATCTCGCGTTCCAACGCTGGTCGGCGCGCGGCTTCTTCCGTCTGCTCAATCGGATGCTGTTCATTGCCGCGGCGCCGGAATCGCGCGTCAACGTGCTCGAGCAGTTTTATCGGCGTCCGGAACCATTAATCGCGCGTTTCTACGCGGCGCAGCTGAGCGGGCTCGATCGCTGGCGGCTGCTCGCCGGCCGCCCGCCGGTGCCGCTTGGCAAGGCGCTCGCACAGTTGAGGCCGGTACTATCGTGAGCACATCCACGGCGGCGGTGATTGGCAGCGGCTTTGGCGGGCTCGCGCTGGCGATCCGGCTGCAGGCGGCAGGGATCGCCACCACGCTTTTCGAACAACGCGATCTGCCCGGCGGCCGCGCCTACGTTTACAAGGACCAGGGCTTCACGTTCGACGCCGGACCGACGGTGATCACGGCGCCGCATTGCATCGAAGATCTGTTCGCGCTTGCCGGCGAACGGATGGCCGACCACGTCGATTTGATCCCGGTGATGCCGTTCTATCGCTTGTTCTGGGAAGACGGCATCACGTTCGACTACTCGGACGATCTCGAGTCCGTGAACCGCCAGATTGCCGCGCTCAACCCTGCAGACGTCGACGGCTACGCCCGCTTCCGACGCTACGCCGAGGAAGTCTTCGACGAGGGCTACACGGGCCTCGCGCACGTGCCATTCCTGACGTTCTGGAGCATGGTCCGCGTCGCGCCGCAACTGATGCGGTTGAAGGGACATCGCAGCGTCTACGACATGGTGTCGCGGTTCATCACCGATGAACACTTGCGGCAGGCCTTCAGCTTTCATTCGCTGCTTGTCGGCGGCAACCCATTTTCCGCGTCGGCGATCTATACGCTGATTCACGCGCTCGAACGCAAATGGGGCGTGACGTTTCCCCGCGGCGGCACCGGCGCGCTGGTGCGCGAGCTGGCGGCGTTGTTCGAGCGGCTCGGCGGCCGCCTGCGGTTGAACACCGGCATCGACGAAATCATCACGCGCGACGGCCGCGTCACCGCGGTTCGCACCGTGCAAGGCGAGGTCCAGCAGTTCGACGCCGTGGCCAGCAATGCCGACGTCGTGCACACCTATCGCCGGCTGCTGGCCGGCAATGCCGCCGCTGCCAGGCGAGCCGAAGACCTCGAACGCTCACGGTTCAGCATGTCGCTGTTCCTGATCTACTTCGGCACCCGCCGGCGTCATCCGCACCTGGCGCACCATAACGTGCTGTTCGGACCGCGGTATCGCGAGCTGCTCGACGATATCTTCGTCAACGGCGAGCTGGCAGACGACTTCTCGTTGTATCTGCATGCACCGAGCATCAGCGATCCCAGCCTGGCGCCGCCTGGATGCGAGGCCTTCTATGTGCTCGCGCCGGTACCGCACCTCGGGTTGAGTGATGTCGACTGGGCAACCGAAGGTCCGAAGTACGCCGATCGCATCCTGAACTACCTCGAGGAACGCTACATTCCGCATCTCCGCGAAGATCTTGCGACGCTGCGCATCTTCACGCCGCAGGATTTCAAAGACACGCTGCATGCGCATCACGGATCGGCGTTCTCGCTCGAGCCGGTGCTCACGCAAAGCGCGTACTTCCGCGCCCACAACCGCGACGAGCGGATCGGCGGGTTGTACCTGGTCGGCGCCGGCACCCATCCCGGCGCCGGCGTACCGGGGGTGATCAACTCGGCGGTCGCCACCGCGTCGCTGATGCTGAGCGATCTGCGCGTCGCCGAAGGTGTGGCGTCGTGAGCGGCGTGGCCACAGCAGCTGACGCCGGCGTGGTAATTCGGGCTGGTTCCGCCAGCTTCGCTCTCGCATCCCGGCTGCTTCCGCCCGAAACGCGGAACAATGTGTGGCTGCTCTACGCCTGGTGTCGTCACTGCGACGACGTCACAGACGGGCAGACGCTGGGAAGGCCTTCGGCGACAGCGGGCGCCGGTGCCAATGCGGTCGACCACTTGCGCGCGTTGACGATGGCCGCCATCGAAGGGGGCACGCGACTGCCGGAGCCGTTCGCTGGTCTGTCTCGCGTCGTGGCCGCAACCGGTCTACCACCTTCCTACCTGCTCGATCACGTGCGCGGTTTCGAGCTCGATGCCGCCGGTTACCGGTGCGCGACCCTGGATGATACGTTGACGTATTGCTATCACGTGGCTGGCGCAGTGGGCCTGATGATGGCATGGATCATGGGCGTCCGAGAGGACGAGACGCTGCTGCGCGGACGCGATCTGGGCATGGCGTTCCAGTTGACGAACATCGCCCGTGATGTCGATCAGGACGCGCTTGTGGGCCGCGTCTACCTGCCGTCGGACTGGCTGGAGCAGGCCGGCATCCGCATCGACGGCGCGCACGCACTTGACCCGGAGACTCGACGCCGGCTCGTGCCGGTCGTGACGCGGCTGCTCGACGAAGCGGACCGGTATTACACCTCGGCCCAACAGGGTATTGCCAAATTGCCGGCACGAGCGGCGTGGGCCATCGCCACCGCAAAGCACGTCTACCGCGACATCGGCCTCGAAGTCCGGCGGCGCGGTGCCCGCGCGTGGGACGAGCGCGTGGCTACCTCGAGCCAACGGAAGTGGCGGCGCGTCCTGCAGGCGATGGGGGAGACGGCATGGTCGCGGCTGTGATCTGGGTGTCGTTGTTTCTCGGCGCTCTCGTCGCCATGGAACTCGTGGCCTACCTCACGCATCGTTTCCTCATGCACGGACCCCTGTGGTTCCTGCACCAATCGCATCACCTGCCGCATCGCCACCCGCGGCTCGAGTGGAACGACGTGTTCGGCATTGGCTTTGCGATACCGTCGATCGTCTGCATCTACCTCGGCACCTTTGGCGAGTGGTGGGCGCTGCTGCCGATTGGGCTGGGTATGACGGCGTACGGCGTCGTCTATTTCCTGTTCCACGATGTTGTCGTGCATCGGCGCTTGCGGCTGCGCCGCCTCCCTGAATCGGCGTACCTGCGACGCATCATCAAGGCGCACCTCGTGCATCATCGAACGCATCAACGTGACGGTGCGGAATCCTTCGGTTTCCTCTACGCGCCCTCGAAGTTCACCCAGCCACAACGGTGATCGACGCGCTCCTCCTATCGTTGGCGGCGCGCTGGCTCGCCGGGTGGTACCTTGGCGGCAGGCTGCCAACGCTCGCTGATTCGACACGACGCGCCCAGCCGTTGTCGACGCCGCGATCGGTTTCGGTGATCATCCCGGCCCGCAACGAAGCGCGATCCCTTCCAGCCTTGTTGCAGTCACTGCAAACACAGTCGCTCGCGCCGCTGGAAATAATCGTCGTCGATGATCATTCCATCGATGGAACGCGCGAGATAGCCGCACGCGCGGGAGTTGTGGTGGTTGCCGGCAAGCCGTTGCCTCCTGGATGGTTGGGAAAACCGTGGGCGTGCGCCCAGGGCGCGGCGATGGCGTCCGGCGATATCCTCGTGTTCCTGGACGCCGACACCGTTGCGGGCGAAGACCTGCTCGCGCGCCTCGTCTTTGCGCTCGATCAATCGCCGGGCGTGGTGTCCGTGGCTCCATATCATCACACCAAGCACCGCTACGAATCAGCATCTGCGCTGTTCAACCTCGTGGCGTTGATGGGTGTGGGGGCGACGTCGGTCAACCGGCGGGCACGCGTGAGCGGAGCGTTTGGTCCCTGCATCGCCTTCCGTGTGGACGACTACGCCAGGGTCGGCGGCCACCGCGCGGTTCGTGGCGAAGTGCTCGAGGATGTCGCACTGGCACGGGCGTGCGCGGAACATTCCATTCCGGTGCGGAACGTCGCGGGCAGCACCGATGTTCGCTACCGGATGTATCCTGACGGCTTGGCGCAACTGGTGGAGGGATGGTCGAAGAACTTCGCGGCCGGCGCGCGCGGCACACCGCCGTTGCGCCTGGCGGCAATCGTCGCCTGGTTGTCCGGCATGATCGAGGTCGGCCTGCTGACGCTGGTGTCGTGGCCGCACGCGGTGTTCTACCTTCTGTATGCACTGCAATTGAAGTTGATGCTTCGGCGCATCGGCAACTTCAGCGGCATCGCCTGGCTGCACCCAGTGGCGGTGCTGGCCTTCCTTGGCATCAGCCTGCGGTCCACCTTGCTGCAGCTGCGAGGATCCGTGACGTGGAAGGGACGCGTCATCCCGATTCACGCGAACGCCAACGGCGATGATTGAACTTCCCGTCGCGGTATCACTGGCGTTGAACGTGCTGGTGTGGGGCTGCTGGAGCTTTGCGATTGGCTACATCGGCCACCGCCGGCCAATCGAGGCGTTCGCGCAAGAGCAGTGGTGGTCGATGCCGCGAGCGTTCGAACGCGACGGTGCGATATATGGCGGCGCGTTTCGGATCAAGCGGTGGAAAGATCGACTGCCCGAACTGGGCGGGCTGTTCGCGGGCGGCTTCGCAAAACGTTCAGCGCGCGGCCATCTAGCGCATCTCGAACGATTCGTCATCGAGACGCGGCGCGCCGAATGGGTTCACTGGTGGGTGTTCATGTTGTGGCCGGTGTTCGCAATTTGGAATCCCGGTTGGGCGGTTGGCGTGATGTGGCTCTACGCCACCGTGTCGAACCTGCCATGCATCATCGTGCAACGTTACAACCGCGCGAGGCTGCTGCGCCTGCTGGCGTCGGCGACGCGGCGGCGCGCGGCGTCGATTGCTCCGGGCGAATCGCTGAGCCAGGATCGGAACGTTGACCTTCCACCACGAGAAGAATCAAACGGACTGTCCGTCAGACACGTTCCAATATAGGGCCACGTATTACCCGTACGAATGAAAGGCCGCACCGGAGACCGGTGCGGCCCTTCTGAGGCGCGTTCGTTGACCGAAGCGCGAATGCCTAGCGGCGGGTGCGTCCCTGCACACCGACCGTGACCACGAACTCGCCGCGGTTGTCCGGCAGGTGGTCGTCGTTGACGCCGAGATACAGCCGGCCACTCACCGGGGCCGTCCACGAGCTACGGCCGCCAACGAACGCCGGCCGGTAGTCGCCGATCTTCGCCAGCAGTCCGCCGGCCTTCTGACCGAGCACCGGCGCATCCGGCGCC
>DASVFC010000030.1:0-5012 GCA_036380235.1 Vicinamibacterales bacterium | reverse complement strand
TGAGAGAACAATGTCCGCTCAATGAAGACCTTGTGAGCACAATTTCTCGCCCCGATTCCGATTTTCCCTATAAAGAAGTGGATCTGACATTTTGGTCAGAGCCTTGCACAGCTGGCGCTGGACGATGATGATGCGTGCACCAGGTGATCGTCGAGCTCAGGTTCGCTTTGAGGTGTTCGGCGCGTTCTGGGGCACGTTCGATGCTGGTGATGCCGTGCGCGTCCACGACCTCAGTCCCCACGGCGCGTTGATCGAGACCCGCCAGCCGCTCGCCGTGGAATCGATTCAATCCGTTTGCGTGTTGTTCGACGGCCAACCCGCCATTGCTGACGCACGCGTCCGCCAAGTGCGATCGACGGGCGATAACGCGGATCGTTACCTCGTCGGTGTCGAGTTCATCTCCGCCTCCACTGCATTTGTCGAAGCCGTCGAGCGATTGATGGCCTACCGCGCGCTGCCTACCGACCCTGCGTAACCGGTCAGGGGGGTTAGTCCACGTTCACAGGCAGCGCAGCCTTCGCTCACCGAACTACCAATGTAGGAAGAAATATTCCTAAACCACGTCGCTAATTCACCTGCAAAGGAGACAAGTGACTGCCTTTTGCTGGCGACTTCTTTGCATTATCGGGCGCCCATGCGTGACCTCACTTCGCCCGATCGTCGTCGAGTTCCCCGCGCCCCGATCGCCGATACAGAGCTGTCGGTACTGGCGTTTCCGGTACCAGTGCGTCTTCTCGACATCAGTCTGGGCGGCGTGCTGCTCGAATCGACCCACCCCGTTGATCGCGGGATTCGCGGCACGCTCCGGTTCAATTTCGGCGGCGTGCCGTTTTCGGCAGATATCAGGGTCGAGCGAATGGACCGTCAGCGTACCCGGGCAGGTGAACGGTTCACGATCGGCGCGTCGTTCGTGGCGCTCAGCCGGCAGGACCAGCGCGTGATTGAACGGTTCGCGGATCAGTGAGGCACAACGTGGAAGCAACTACTGGAGACTATAGCAACGTCAGCTCGATCGGTGCGGGCATGGCATCCCGGTCGAGGCACCATGCGCGGTTGCTCGGGCGGAGCCAGCAGATCCTGTCGCTCCAAGCTGAGATCGATCGGGTCGCGCGGAGCGACGCCAAGGTCCTGATCACCGGCGAGAGCGGCGTCGGCAAGGAGATCGTGTCGCGCAGCATTCACTATGGCAGCCCGCGCTCCAACATGACGTTTGCGCCGGTGAATTGCGCCGGCCTGCCGGAAACGCTGCTTGAATCCGAGCTGTTCGGACACGTCAAGGGCAGCTTCACCGGCGCCTATCGCGACAAGCCCGGCAAGCTCGAGTCGGCGCACATGGGCACGGTGTTCCTCGACGAGATCGGCGAGATGACGCCGCGGCTGCAGGGCCTGCTGTTGCGGTTTCTCGAGACCGGCGAGATCCAGCGCGTCGGCGCCGACGGCGGCGCCCGCCACGTCAACGTCCGTATCATTGGCGCCACCCACCGCAACCTGCGCGACATGATCGGCCAGGGTACATTTCGAGAAGACCTTTATTACCGCCTGAACGTCATCCAGATTCAGGTGCCGCCGCTGCGCGAGCGCCGTGAAGACGTTCCTGAGCTGGTTACGCACTTCCTCAACAAGTTCGTTGCCGCGAACGCGTCGCCGATCACCGGCGTGTCGCCGGAGGCGATGAAGGCGCTGATTGCCTACTCATGGCCAGGGAATGTGCGCGAACTCGAGAACCTGATCGAGCGCATGGTGGTCGCGGTGCAGCACGACATCATCGAGCTGCAGGATCTCCCGTCGGAAGTTCGTGCCCAGGACAACGTCGCATTCCGTCCGCGCCGCGAGCGACGCCGCACGGTGGCCGACGATCTGTATGCGCGGCTGACCGAGAACCGCGAGTCGTTCTGGGTCACGGTCTACCCGATGTATATGGCCCGCGAGATCACCCGTCAGCACGTGCGTGACGTGGTTCGGCGCGGCCTCGAAGAAGCGCGCGGCAACTACAAGATCGTGGCGCGGCTGTTCAACATGGAGTCGCGCGAATACAAGCGCTTCCTGAATTTCCTGAGGAAACATGACTGCCAGTTGCCGTTCAAGGAGTATCGCTAGCTTGGCCTTCGTGATCGCGATGAAGGAAGCGTTTAAGAAGTAGATGGCGGCTGCTAATACCACCTGCTCACGCAGCTGGAGATGCCGAACCGTAGCGTCTCGCTGACGCTTCGCGCCGGCGCAATGATCGTCCGCGCCATCCCCTGAGGCGTCATGGCGTTTCGTCCAATCGTCATCACCGTCACCACCGATTCGTCGTTGCCGCCGTTCGAGCGGCACGGCGAGCCGGTCTCGATCGGTGTGGCTTGTCCGCGCGGCGCGGTCAACCGCGCCGAACGGTGGGGACTCACCGATCAACGCGGCCGATCAGTGCCCGTGCAGACGACGACGCTCGATCGCTGGGGGGATGGGTCGGTGCGATGGATGCTCGTCGAGTTCCAGGCTGACGTGCTGCCGGAGGCGCCGAGTTATTACGCGCTGGCGTCCGACGAAATGCCCAATGCCGACGAACCGTCCATCGCGATTGAGCACGCCGGACCGGTGCTGCGCGTCAATACCGGCGTGGCCGTCATCGACGTGCCGCGCAGCGGTGCCGGCTTCATCAGCGCGGCGATGGTCAACGACGCACCCTTGCTGCAGACGACCGCGATCGTCGCCGAAGATCAACATGGCACGCGCTACTTCTTCAACGCGCGACGAGCGGCGGTTGAGCGGTCCGGCCGGTTGCGTGCCATCGTGTGCCTCGACGGATTCTTCCTCGGCCCTGACGGCCGGTCGTGGCTCGATGCCACGGTGCGGCTTGGTTTCTTTGCCGGACTGGGAGCGGTGACCGTCGATGTCGAGATCACCAATCCCCGCGCCGCGCGCCATCCCGGTGGCGCATGGGATCTTGGCGATTCCGGCTCGGTGCTGATTCGCGATCTGTCGATCGACTTCATCACCAGCAACGACGGCACCGCCGACGTGTGGGGCTCGCTCGATCATGGCGATCACATGGAGCCTTCGGGATCGCGGTTCGCCGTTTACCAGGATTCGAGCGGTGGTCCGAACTGGAACCACATCAACCACGCCAATGGCGACAACCGGGTGCCGTCGACGTTCCGCGGCTTCCGGGCGATGCGCGCCGAGCGGTTCATCGAAGGCTTGCGCGCTACGCCGATCGCCTCGATCGGTGGCGGACTCTCTCGCGTCAGCGTGGCCCTACCGCGCTTCTGGCAGGTGTTCCCAAAGTCAATCGAAGCGGATTCGCGGCGATGCCGCATCGGCGTGTTCCCGCGCGTCTACGGCGATCTCCACGAGCTGCAAGGCGGCGAGCGAACGACCGCGTCACTTGCGATCTGTTTCGGACGCGACACCGTCTCGGCCGAACCGCTGGCATGGGTGCGCGCGCCGCTTGCCATCACCGTCGATCCGCTGTCGTATCGTCAGGCGGGCGCGTGGGCGCCGCTTGCCGCAGGCTCGCGCCCATCCGCGGAAGGCTACGAAGCCCTGGTCAACACGGCGATCAAGGGCGACAACACCTTCGAACAACGGCGCGAGATCATCGACGAATATGGCTGGAGGAACTTCGGTGATCTCTACGCCGATCACGAAGCCGTGCCGCCCGGCGCCGGCGGTGCCGCCCCAGGCTCGGCGCCGCCCTCGCACTATAACAACCAGTACGACGCCATCGCCGGATTCATGACCCGGTTCATGCAGAGTGCAGATCCGCGGTGGTGGACCCTCGCCAACGACCTCGCGCAACATGTCGCCGACATCGACCTGTATCACACCACGCACGACCGGGCGGCGTATAACGGCGGCCACTTCTGGCATACGCAGCATCACCAGGCGGCAGGCACCGGCACGCACCGCGCCTTCTCACGGCGCAGCGGTTCTTCGGCCGGTGGTCCGTGTTCCGAGCACAACTACACCACGGGGCTGATGCTGCATTACTTCATGACCGCGTCCGAGAAATCGCGCGCAGCGGTGATTCAGCTCGCCAACTGGGTGCTCGATATGGACGATGGCCGCAAGTCGCGGTTCCGGTGGATCGATCGCCGCGACACCGGTCTGGCCAGCACCACGCGCGACCCGAACTTCCACGGCCCAGGCCGGGGTGCCGGCAACTCGATCAACGCCTTGATCGATGCCCATCGTCTGACCGGTGAGCCTCGTTACCTCGAGAAGGCCGAGGCGCTGATCGCACGCTGCGTCCACCCAAACGATGATCCCGCCGCCATTGATCCCCTCGATGCCGAGAACCGCTGGTCATACACGGTGTTCCTGCAAGCGTTGGGCAAATATCTCGAATACCGGGCCGAGCGCGGGTTGATTGACGCGCACTTCGAATATGCGCGGCAGGTGCTGCTGAAGTACGCCATGTGGATGTGCGTCAACGAGCGGCCGTATCTCGACACGCCTGAGAAGCTGGAATTTCCAACCGAGACGTGGGCAGCGCAAGACCTCAGGAAAGCCGCCGTGTTCGAGTTTGCCGCACGGCACACTTCCGACGACACCATTCGCGCCAGTTTCCTGGCTCGCGCCGACGGATTTGTTGATTACGCCATCACGACGCTACAGCGGTCGCCGACCGGGCGCCTGACACGGCCGCTGGTCTTGCTGCTTGCGTATGCGTTTCAACGGCCGATTGCCGATCTCGCGCATGCCAGGCCGCTGATGGCGGTGGCCACTCCCGAACGCGCGCCGTTCGTACCGTTGCGGCAACGCGTGATGCGGAGGCTGGCGTGGGCTGGCGCCGGGGTATCGGCGGCGGCCGTGGTCGTGTTGATGCTGCTGGCGTTCTGACCGGGGGGCCGGTTACCCGTCAGCGAGTTTCTTGACGCGGCACCGAAGTCGAAGAGACCGACTCTGTAAGGGCGCGGCGGACGGCTGGGTCGCTACATGTGAGCGAGGTCGCCGCCACCGCCGCGATTTGTGAGACCGTTAACCGATGCTCACAGCGCATCAATCAGCAAACAAATGGCCAAATGTTG
>DASVFC010000029.1:0-3348 GCA_036380235.1 Vicinamibacterales bacterium | reverse complement strand
GGCGTACTGCTCGGTTGGGGCTTGAGCGCGGTGATTTACCAGGTGAGCCCGTTCGACCCGATCACACTCGGCGGCGCCACCGCGATCCTGACCGCGGCTTCATTCCTCGCCTCCATCGTCCCCGCCCGCCGCGCCGCGTCCGTACTACCGATGACAGCCCTGCGAAACGACTGAACAACAGACGGAGGGGCGGAGGCGCGGAGGAATTAAGGGGAGTCTTGGGTTCCGGCTCCCGGTTCCCGGTTCCCGGTTCCCGGCTCCCTGTGGTTTTTCTGGCTGCTTGACACAATACTTCGATATCGAATAATTTGATATCGGAACATTCGACATGCCGACCAAGTACCGCGGAGCGAAAGACGAGGTCAGGGCCCTGGACACCTTCATCAAGCTCGCCAGGGCGATGAACTCGATGCACGCCAATCTCACCCGTCATGTGGCCGAGGACGGCGACATCACCATGAGCCAGTTCGGCGTGCTCGAGGCCCTGCTCCACCTCGGGCCGCTCAGCCAGGGCGATATCTGCCAGAAGCTGCTGCTGAGCGGCTCCAACATCACCACGGTCATCGACAACCTGGAAAAGCGCGGCTTCGTCACACGCACGCGCCGCCCGGACGATCGGCGCGTGGTGGAGGTCGACCTCACCGACAGCGGCCGCAAGTTGATCGGCAGGTTGTTTCCCGCTCACGCGCGGCGGATTGCCAATTTACTCGGCGCGCTGACAGTCAAAGAACAAGAGCAGCTCGGCGCGCTCTGTCGCACTTTGGGCAAGAGCATCGTCGAACCGGTGTAACCCTTCATCCTTCAAGAGGCGGATTCATCATGAGCAAAGTCATCGCAATTTCAGGAGCCACAGGTCAGCAGGGCGGCGCCACGGCGCGCGAGCTGTTCGGGAAGGGATTCACGCTGCGCGCGTTGACGCGCAAACCCGATAGCGACGCGGCGAAGGCGCTGGCTGCGCAGGGTGCCGAGATCGCGCACGTCGAGCTCGACGACGAGGCATCGGTGCGCAAGGCGTTGCAGGGCGCGTGGGGCGCGTATGCCGTGCAGAACACCTGGACCGCCGGCGTCGACGGTGAAGAGGCGCAGGGCCATCGCTTCGCGAAGATCGCGAAGGAAGCCGGCGTTCAGCATTACGTGTACGCGTCGGTCGCGTCCGCGGATCGCCAGACCGGCATTCCGCACTTCGAGAACAAGTTCCGCGTCGAGAACACCATCCGCAGCCTGAACTTCCCTTCCTACGCGATCATCCGCCCGGTTTTCTTCTTTTCCAACCTGCCGAGCCCGTGGTTCCTCAACGGCGACAAGCTGGTGTCGGCGCTGCAGCCGTCGACGCGTTTGCAGATGATCGATGTTGCCGACATCGGCAAGTACGGCGCGCTGGCATTCACCGATCCGCGCTTCAAGAATCTGGAGCTCGATATCGCCGGCGACGAGGTGACACTGCCACAGGCTGCCGTAGCAATCGGCAACGCCCTCGGGCGGAAGATTGACTATCTGCAGATTCCGATCAGCGACGTCCGCAAGAACAGCGACGACTTCGCGAAGATGCTCGAGTGGTTCGAGGCGGTTGGTTACGACGCAGACATCGAGGGCAACGCCAAGACCTACGGCGTGAAGCCCACGCGGCTCAACGACTGGGCCGCGAAACTGGCCCCGTCGATGCAGCAAGCTTAAATACAAAAATACGAAGGGCACGAAGGACACGAAGAAACTTTTCTAAAGCCAAGTGCCGCTTACTGGCAATGGCGTTTAAGAAAGCGTTCTTCGTGATCTTCGTGTCCTTCGTCTTCTTCGTGTTACTGCTGCGTCGTCGTGGCTTGATCCAGTTTTGAGGGCTTCATCGAGTGGAAGCCGGCAGCGTCCTGATATGCCTTTGCTAACGCCAGGATCTCCAACTCACGGAATGGCTGCGCGTAGATGACGGCGTTGGTCGGGCTGCCGGTGTCGGCGAACCCATTGGGCAAGTTGATCGCGGGATAGCCGGCAAGGTTGGCATAGCTGAAGTGTCGCTGCGTCGGCGACTGCTCGCGATCCGGGCGCGGTGCAGGAGGCGGCGTGGCCGGCGTGGTAGCGGTACGCGGGCCAGGGCCGCCGACGCCAGTGTTGTTCGACCCGACGATGTAGACGTCGACGTGCGATGTCGCCTTCGCCAACTCCATCATCATCATCATGCGGGCGCGCTGTTGCTGGAGATACTCGGGCGCGGGAATGAGGCGCCCGGGTGCCTGCGACCCGCCGCGTGTCCCCTTCATGCGGCCGGCGCGCGCGTGTTCGTCGAAATACGCCGTGCGCTCGACGTTGAAGCCACCGGTGCTGACCGGGAATACCGGCACGTCGATCGGAATGAACTGGGTGATGCCGAGCGATCGCAGCGTCTGCAGCATCTTGTCGGCGTTGGTCTTGGCGGATGCGTTGGTGATCGTATCGAAGGAATCCTGGATGATTCCGACGCGCAGCTTGCGGATATCGAAGCGCGCGTCCCAGTTGAACGGCACGTCGCTCACGCTCATGTCGCGGCCGTCGGGCTTCGCGATCGCCTGCATCACCACCGCGTTGTCTTCGGCGTAGCGGCAGATCGGCCCGAGCCGATCCTGCGTCCACGACAGCGCCATCACGCCGTAGCGGCTGATGCGGCCGAAGGTCGGGCGGAGTCCGGCCAGACCGCAGCGCGCGGCGGGGCTGAGAATCGAGCCGCTGGTCTCCGTGCCGATGCCAAAGGCGATGCAACCGGCGGCTGTTGCCGACGCGGGACCGGCAGACGAGCCGCTCGAGCCCTGCGTCGGATCCCACGGACTCTTCGTTTGGCCGCCAAACCAGTTGTCGCCGCCGGCAAGCTCGCCGGTGGTGACCTTGGCGATCAACACCGCGCCCGCGTCGCGCAGGAGCTCAACAACGCTGGCATCGTAATCGAGCACCTGCTCGCTGAAATTCTTCGAGCCCCAGGTGGTCTTGTAGCCCTTGACCGAGATGATGTCCTTGGCGCCCCACGGGATTCCGTGCAGCGGTCCCTTGTACTTACCGGCCGCGATCTCCGCATCGGCGCGCTTCGCTTCGGCGCGGCCGTAGTCATCGAGGAACGTGACCACGTTGTTGAGCACCGGGTTGTAACGGTGCAGCCGCGCGAGATACATGTCGGTCAGCTCGAGCGAGGTGACCTGCCGCGTGCGAATCAACTCGGCGAGATTGCGAATCGGCCAGAACGCCACGTCTTCGAGGTTCGAGGGCCGCTTGACGCTGGGCGCGGCGCTGAACCTGATCGGTTGCCGGGTCTTGTTGACCGCCATGCCCGGCACCAGTGGGCTGAAATGAAACGGCGGCGATACATCCGGCGGGATGTGCAGCTTCCTG
>DASVFC010000028.1:0-5837 GCA_036380235.1 Vicinamibacterales bacterium | reverse complement strand
ATCCTGCCAGTCGCGGCCCTGGACCGGGATCTCCGAAAGCTGACGCGAGTCGATGTTGCCGCTGGCGGCCGACCGCGTGACGTCGACCAGCGGCGCCTCGCCCGTGACCGTCAGCGTCTCCGACAGTGATGCCACCTGCATCGTGAATGGCAGTGAACGATTCTGGCCGACGAGCAATTCGATCTCGGGAATGACGACAGTCGAGAAACCCGACAGCTCGGCTTGCACGCGATAGCGGCCCGGCGCCAGGCCGCGCAGCCGGTACTCGCCGCGCGCATCCGCGATGGTGGTGCTGGCGCGACCCGTGTCGATCAACGTCGCGGTGATGGTCGCTCCCGGCAGCGCAGCTTTCGTGCCGTCGACAACGTTTCCTATCAGGGTGGCGTCCTGGGCGGACGCCCGGGCTGGTACAAGGAGAGCAAGAGACGCAAGGCAGACCAGCGAAGCCAGACGCAAACGCATAGCTCACTCCGTTTCTGCCCGATGGGGGGCAGCCGTGACGGGTCAAGTCAACCGCGGCGTACGGCGCGGACTATATCAGTAATTCGCAACTGGCAACCAGCATCGGGCGCGGATGGGCAAGGGCAGTGCGCAATGGGCAATGCTGATAGGATGACGCGGAATGTCGGAGACCCACACGCGCCTGTCCCGCGTGGCGGCGGCACGTTGGCGCCTCGCGATCCTGCTGACGACGGTGATGACGGTCATCTACGTCGGCTTCATTTTGCTCATCGCCTTCAACAAACCGCTGCTCGGCACCGTGCTGATGCCGGGGTTGAGCCTCGGGATCCTGCTTGGGGTGCTGGTGATCCTGACGGCGTGGGTGCTGATCGTGATCTACGTGCGATGGACCAACACGCACTACGACAGCGTGGTCGCAGACAGCCAGCAGGAGCGGCTGGACCGCCGTAACGCCGGTGACGGCCGGGAGGGACGGTAGGTGCAGACCGGAGAAACTAACGTTGTGGCGATGGCCGGTTTCGCCATCTTCATCGCCCTGTCACTGATCATCACCTGGTTCGCGGCGCGGCGGACGCGCAGCACCGAAGCGTTCTACGCCGCGGGACGATCGATCACGGCGTTCCAGAATGGTCTCGCGCTCGCCGGCGACTACATGAGCGCCGCCAGTTTTCTCGGTATCGCCGGGCTCGTGGCGCTCTCAGGATTCGACGGCCTGATCTATTCGATCGGCTTTCTCGTCGGCTGGCCGGTGGTGATGTGCCTCATCGCCGAGCCGCTGCGGAATCTCGGCAAGTTTACCTTCACGGATGTGGTCGCGTTCCGGCTGCGACAGGCGCCGGTGCGTGTTGCAGCTGCGGCCGGCAGCCTTGCCGTGGTGGCGTTTTATCTGATCGCGCAGATGGTGGGCGCCGGCAACTTGATCCGTCTGTTGTTTGGCCTCAGTTACGAAGTCGCTGTCGTGATTGTCGGCCTCGTGATGCTGGCCTACGTGCTGTTCGGCGGCATGATCGCCACCACGTGGGTGCAGATCGTAAAGGCGGTGCTGTTGCTGCTCGGCGCGTTCCTGCTGGCGATCCTGGTGTTGATGAAGTTTTCGTTCAACCCGCTGGCGTTGTTCGCGGAAGCGTCGCGGCAATACGGCGCCGGCGTGCTCGCCCCAGGACGGTTCGTTTCCGATCCGGTCGATGCGATCTCGCTTGGTCTCGCACTGATGTTCGGCACCGCCGGCCTGCCGCACATCCTGATGCGCTTCTACACGGTTCCCGACGCGAAAACGGCCCGCACGTCGGTCGCGTACGCCACCGCCTTCATCGGGTTCTTCTACCTGCTCACGTTCGTGCTCGGGTTCGGGGCGATGGTGACGATTGGCCGGGAGACGATCGTCAGCATCGATCGCGGCGGCAACATGGCGGCGCCGCTGCTGGCGGAAGTCGTCGGCGGCCAGGCTTTCCTCGGCTTCATTTCGGCCGTAGCGTTTGCCACCATCCTCGCCGTCGTCGCCGGGCTGACGCTCGCCGGCGCCGCGGCGTTGTCGCATGACATCTACGTGCACGTGTTCCGCAGCGGCCGTGCTTCGGAGAAGGAAGAATTACTGGTGGCGCGCGGCGCCACCATCCTGCTCGCGGTGGTATCGATCGTCCTGGGCATCGCGTTCAAGAACCAGAACGTCGCCTACATGGTCGGCCTCGCGTTCGCCATCGCCGCCAGCGCCAACTTCCCGGCGCTGGTCTTGTCGATGTTCTGGCGCGGGTTCACCACACGAGGCGCACAGGCCTCAATTCTGTTTGGCACGATCGCCACGCTGGGGCTGATTTGGATGTCGCCGACGATTCAAATCGACTTGCTCGGGAACAAAACCGCGTATTTCCCGTATCGCAATCCAGGGTTGTTCACCATTCCGCTGGCGTTTGTCGTCGGCATCGTGACTTCCCTGCTGGCGCCCGAGCCTGCCGCGCACGAAGGCTTCGACAAGCTCGAGCACCAAATTCATCTCGGAGAAGAAGAGCCGGCGTAGCTTGGTCCCGCAACTGCAAAACAAGGCGATTCGCTATTCACTGTTCGTGATGTGGCTCCTGATCGTGGGCGGAGCCTTGTACCTGTACTTTTTCGAGCGCGCCTTCGTCCAGACGCAGCTGCAGGGCGCGTTTTCGACGTCGATGGTGGTGGCGTCGATCGTCTACGTCATTCTGGGATCGTTCAGGGCCTTTACCCTGGTGCCGGCAACCTTCCTGCTGGTGGTGGCGCTGCCCTTCTTCCCGCCCACTTGGCTGCTGATCGTGACCATGATCGCCGTCGTCATCTCGTCGTCCATTTGCTACTTTTTCGCCGAAGCGCTGCACATGGACGAGTTCTTCGAGAAGAACCATCCCGAGCACATCGCCCGCCTGAAGCACCTGTTGCGCCGTTACCAGGTGCCGATCATCATCGGCTGGAGCTTCATGATGTTCCTGCCGACGGATTTGATCTGCTATGTGTGCGGGACGCTGCGCATCAACTTCACGAAGTTCATCGTCTGCCTGCTGATCGGCGAGGGCAGCGTCTACGCGATCTACATTTACGGCGCTGACTACTTCCTCCGCGGCTGATTAACGCGGCCGGATGTTGTCGGTGGCGTACGCCTCGCCGGCAAGATACCGCGCGCGGTCAGCGGGATCGTAGATGCGAACCTGCCGGTTGATATCGAGGCGCGGCGGCCAGTCGAGCGCGCCATAATCGGAGTGGCCGCGGAAGCGCGAACGAAACTCCCCTTCTTCACGCCGCTCGAGGAGCAGGTACGGTGGCCGGCCGCGTGACGACAGCCAGGCCACGGCACGATCGAGCCACGCGGGATCCATCGAGTCCCACATCACGGCCTCGCGATCGGCATGGAACCGCACGCTGCCGCTTTGCCAGACCGTGATCAGTGCGGCATTCGACGGCAGTCGCTCGCTCACGATCTTCGCGGTGGTTCGGTATCGACCTTCGAGCGCCTGTAAGTCGAAGGCCTGGCGATCGGCGGCGGTGCGAATGCCGAGGATGGCGAGCACCACCGCGGTAATCGGCACCAACCCGCCCATGCGCGCACGGCTGGCAGCATGCACCATCACCGCACCGGTGAGCGCCAGCAACAATGCGATAGCCGGCATCAAGAAACGGATGTACCACCACTCCGGGTAGGGTTGATAGAAAGCGTAGATTGCGATCACCGTCAACGCCGCGCTGATCAGCCACACAGACAACCGCCGCGCGGCTTGAGTAAACAGCGTTGGCGCGGCGAGCCCGATCATCGGCACCAGGTACTGCGTTTCCAATAGCGTGCCGCCAAAGTTGACGAGGTTGTCATCGATATTCGACGCGCTGAACAACCGGCTCGCGTCGCCGTATCCCGAGGCGAACGCGCCGCCATATAGCGCATTGTTCAAGGCCAACATCGCGAGCACGCCGGGAACCGCTGCTGCGACAGTCACCGACGTCGCCCGCCACGCGCGTGCGTGCTGTAACACCAGCGGCGACGCGGATATGCCAAGCAACAGCGGCGCGAGATTGGGCCGAACCAGGATTGCAACGCCGGCGAGAAGGCCCGATGCGAAATGCTGACGATGCATCGCAAGTGCGAAGGCGGCCATCCACAGCGCCGCGGTCAACACGTCGTTCATCGGCTGCACGACCTGGTAAAGAACGATCGGGCTCGATGCGATCAACACCGCGGCAACGACGCCGGCGGTGGCGCCGCCGATCTCGCGGGCAATGAAAAAGCACGCCATCACCAGCACGACGGACGACAGCGGCACCAGCCAGAAGATCGCGTCGCGCCCAAACAGCATCGCCATGGGCGCCATCAACACTGCCATGCCCGGCGCACAGATCGGCGAGGCCGCATCGGCGCGCACCGGAGAAGGGATGAACCCGCCTGGCGCCAGTGTGAGCGGCGCATTCGGCCAGGGCGCCTCGGCCGCGAAGGGGCTCACCGGCTGCAGGCGCCCCTCTGCCATCGCCAGTGCGGTCAACGCGTAGCACGACGAGTCGGATCCACCGACGGCCCACGTGCCGCGAACGATTCCGAATGCGGCGAGTGCGATCGCTGCGGTCGCCGCAACGACAACGCCGGCCACGTCGGATCTGGCCATTACTTGCTGAAGCGGTATTTGAGGAGGACCTGGATGGCGCGCACGCCGTCTTTCCAGCCGATCTTCTTGCCTTGCGCGCGGCTGCGCGGCTCGAAGCGAATCGGCAGCTCGAGGATCGAATGGCCCGCACGCAGCAGCTTGGCGGTGATCTCCGGCTCGATGTCGAACCGGTTCGACTCGAGGTCGAGCGACTTGGCAATCTCGGAGGTCATCACCTTGTAGCACGTCTCCATGTCGGTCAGCCGGCCGCCGAACAGCACGTTGGTCACGCCCGTCAGCACCTGGTTGGCAACGATCGAGAGCATCGGCGCGTCGGGGCGTCCGGCAAGAAACCGCGATCCGTAAACGACGCGTGTTTTGCCGTCGAGGATGGGCGTCACCAGGTCGGCGATCTGCGCCGGATCGAGTTCCAGGTCGGCGTCCTGGATGGCAACGATGGTGCCGCTGGCCTGGCTGAAGCCGATCCGGATGGCGCTGCCTTTACCGCCGTTCTTCTCGGCGTGGATGATGCGCAGCTGCGGCCGTGGCGCGACTTGGTTGAGCACCTCGCGCGTGCCATCGGTGGAGCCGTCGTTGACGACGAGAATCTCACGCGGCGCGGGCAGATCGATCGCGATCAGCCGTTCAATCACGGCCGCCACCGTGCGGGCTTCGTTAAAGACGGGAACTACAATCGAAATCAGCGGCGTCAACGGTTCTCAAGCATCATACAGCGCCGACTCGATCACTTCAGCGCGCGAAGTGCGATCGATTTTCCTGGCCGGCACGCCCACATAAACCGAGTCGGCATCCAGCGTCGAGCCTTTGCGCACCACGCTCATCGCACCGATCTGGCATTTCTCTCCGACCGTCACGTTGATGCCCACCATGCTGCCGAGGCCGACGGTGCAATAGCGCCCCAGGCGGACGGGCCCGGTCTTGACCATCCCGCCTTCCACAGTATGACCCGAGAGGTGGACGTTTTCGCCGATCACCACGCCGTCGCCGAACTCGAGCATGTTGTGATCCGAGATCGACAGGCTGTTGATGTGCACGCCGCGCCCAATACGGGCGCCGTTCCATCGCATATACAGCGTCCACAACGGCGAGGCGCGAAAGAACGTGCCCACCAGCACGCGTACCACGTGCGTCGAGATCATGTAGCGCGACCAGTCGAGCAGCGGCCATTCGAGGTCGCGCAATTTCCACGCGCCGTCAGGCGCCGTGCGCCAGCCGCATACGCGTGTGGACAGCGCAGACAAGGCGATCAAGGAGACTGCAAACAGCAGA
>DASVFC010000027.1:0-3637 GCA_036380235.1 Vicinamibacterales bacterium | reverse complement strand
AAACCCCTGGAACCTCTGGAACATTTGGAACCTTTGGAACCGTTCTGCGAAGGTTTCATTTCATCGGCGTCCAGGTCGTCAACGCGTCGGTGTTCGCCGGGGTGAACCCGGATCGCAAGGCCGAAACCGTGCACGGCATTTACCCGGGCTTGATCGCCAGCCGGCCGGGCGCCGTTCGCATCTTCCACACCACCCGGGAATTTCACGACATCGGCTCCCCGCGCGATTACCTGCACACCGCGATCAAGTTCGCCGAGCGCGAAGGACGCCCGCTCGATTGCGGCGTCGACACGGCAATCGCCGCTGACGCCGCGCTGGCGAACACGATCCTGTGGGATCGCGTCACCGTCGGTGCGGGCGCGCGGCTCGCCAACTGCGTGGTGGCAGACGACGTGCACGTTCCCGAGGGCGCGGCTTACGAGAATTGTTCTCTGGTGATGCGGGGCCATGAGATGATCGTGGCGCCGTTCCAATGGATGGACGCCTCGAGCAATACCTTTCAGAGCAAAGAATCGACGCGCAGTCCGTAGTGCCGCTGACCGGCGATGCGTCGGACCGCCGGTATTTCCGTGTCCGGTTGAAAGATGCGACGCCGATCGTGCTGGCGATGCATGCCGGGCCGATCGATTTCGACGCCATGCCGTTCGTGTCGATCGCGCGATTGCTTGCCACGGTGCCGCTGCCGGTGCCGCGCATCCTGCATCATTCGAACGCGCTTGGCATCCTCGGGCTCGAGGATCTCGGCGACGTGACGCTGCAGGCGCATCTCGGCGCCGCGTCACCCGCAGAGCACGCCGCTTTGTACCGCCAGGCCGTCACACTCATCGTGCGGATGCAACAACGAGCCGAAGAATTGCGATCCGATGAATACCCGGCGTACCGGATTGCGTTCGACGTCGAGAAGCTGACCTGGGAGCTCGAGTTCTTCGTCAAGCACTACCTCGTCGCCTACAAGGGTGCGACGTTCTCCGCCGACGAACGCGAACAATTGCGAACCGAGTGGTCGGGCCTCGTCGAGGAGCTGGCCGGCGAGCCGCGCGTGCTGTGCCACCGCGACTACCATAGCCGCAACTTGATGCTGCATCACGGTCAGCTATACATGATCGACTTTCAGGATGCGCGCATGGGCCCGGACACCTACGACCTGGCGTCGCTGCTGCGCGATTCCTATGTCGACTTGATGCCGCAGCAGGTGGACGAATTGATTGCCTTTTTTCTGGCACTCAAGGGCATCAGCGGCCAGGACGAGGCCTTCCGGCGCCGGTTCGACCTGATGGCGCTGCAGCGCAACCTTAAAGCGCTGGGAACGTTCGGCTACATGACGACGTCCCGGAACAATACGGTTTATATTCAATACATCCCGCGTACGCTCACGTACGTGAGAGCGAACCTCGCGAAGTACCCTCGTTTCGAGCGTCTGCGGCATCTGCTCGAACCGCGGCTCTAGTGTTGCATTTTGCATTCTGCATCTTGCATTTATGTTCGGAATCTCGACGCACCTGTATATCGGCGACCGGCTCGACCGCGAGCACCTCGTGGAGATTGCCGCCCATGGCTTCGACGCGATCGAAGTGTTCGCGGTCAGGAGCCACTTTGACTACCGCGACCGACGCGCCGCCATCGCCCTGGCTGAGTGGCTCGACGACACGCGGCTGAAGTTCCATGCCATGCACGCACCGATCGCGCGCGACTACGCTGGCGGCACCTGGAAAGACAACCTGTCGCTGGCGGCGACGGACGACAGTCGCCGCAAGGCCGCGGTCGAAGAAACGTTGGCCGCGCTCGATGTGGCGGCCGCGGTGCAGTACTCGACGCTCGTGTTGCACGGAGGGATTCCCGAGCCATACGGCGGCGCCGCCGACAATCATCTCGGCTCCCTCGTGCGCAGCCTGGAAGAGTTGTCGCCAGTCGCGGAGCGCAACGGCGTACGGCTGGCCGTCGAGGTGATTCCGAACGCCATCTCGACCGCGTCGGCGCTGGTCGATCTCGTCGAGAGCGATCTCGACGCCGCCAACCTCGGCATCTGCATGGACGTCGGGCACGCGCGACTGATGGGCGACGTGGTTGACGCGATCGAAACGTGCTCCGGTCATCTGATCAGCACGCACCTGCACGACAACCGCGGCCGCAACGACGACCACCTGGTTCCCGGCAAGGGCTCCATCGACTGGGATGCGACGCTCCTGGCCTTTCAGAAAATCGGCTACGACGGCGCGTGGATGTTCGAGCTCGCCGCGGCGGCCGAGCGAAAACCGGTGCTGGAACAGATGATCAAGGTACGAGACCGGTTCCAGTCTCTGCTGCACATGGATGACGAAATGTTGGGAATGGACGAGGGGTAATGACGACGACGATCGAGAACATCGGCGAGCACGAAGGCCAGACGGTGACCATCAAAGGATGGCTGCATAACCGCCGGTCGAGCGGCAAGATTCATTTCCTCGTCGTGCGAGACGGAACGGGTTTTCTGCAGGTGGTGATGGGCAAGCGCGACGTCGACGAAGCCACGTTTACCAGGGCCGATCATCTCGGCCAGGAGAGCGCGATCATCGTCAGCGGCACCGTCAAGGCGGAGCCGCGTGCCACTGGCGGTTACGAGATGATCGCCAACGCGCTCGAGGTCGTCAACGAAGCGCACGACTACCCGATCACGCCGAAGGAACACGGCGTCGATTACCTGATGGATCGCCGGCACTTGTGGATCCGGGCCGAGCGTCAGACGGCGATCCTGCGCGTGCGCCACGAGATCATCGATGCGGTCCGCGACTTCTTCAACAGCCAGGGCTTCATCCTCGCCGACACGCCGATCTTCACGCCGGCCGCGTGCGAAGGCACCACGACGTTGTTTCCCGTCGAGTACTTCGAGCACGAGAAGGCGTACCTGACCCAGAGCGGCCAGCTCTATAACGAGGCCAACGCCATGGCGCTCGGCAAGGTCTACGCGTTCGGGCCCACGTTCCGCGCCGAGAAAAGCAAGACGCGACGCCACCTCACCGAGTTCTGGATGGTCGAACCGGAAATGGCCTATGCGGATCTCAACGATGTGATCGCGCTCGCGGAAGGCTTGATTACATCAGTGGTCGCGCGCGTGCTCGATCGGCGGCAGAGAGAATTGAAGACACTCGAGCGCGACACCTCGAAGCTGGAGGCGGTGAAGACCCCGTTCCCGCGATTGAAGTACGACGAGGCGGCGAAGATCCTGCTCGACAAGGGATTGCCCTTCGCCGTCGGCGGCGACCTGGGTGGCACGGACGAAACGGTGCTGTCGCAGCAGTTCGATCGGCCCGTGTGCGTCACTCACTACCCTGCTGCGATCAAGGCGTTCTACATGAAGCCGGATCCGAACGAGCCCGATAAGGCGCTCTGCGTCGACGTCCTGGCGCCGGAAGGCTACGGCGAGATCATCGGCGGCGGCCAGCGTCTCGACGATCTCGAGCTGCTGCTGCAACGGATCAAGGAACACGACCTGCCGCAGGAAGCTTTCGAGTGGTACCTCGATCTGCGGCGCTACGGCTCCGTCCCGCACGGCGGCTTCGGCATGGGTATCGAGCGCTGCGTCAGCTGGATCTGCGGCCTCGAGCACGTCCGTGAGACGATCCCCTACCCCCGGATGCTGTACCGCATCTACCCTTAAGGC
>DASVFC010000026.1:0-3648 GCA_036380235.1 Vicinamibacterales bacterium | reverse complement strand
AGATCGTCGAGTACGTGCGCCGCGCCGAACCGGAACTCGGCGTGGAAGACGTGTTCGACTCGGCGCGCCAGCTGACGACGCACTACTACCAGTGGCTGATAGTGCACGAGATCCTGCCGCAGTTCGTCGGCACGGCCATGGTCAAGGACGTGCTCGCGCACGGCGGTCGGCACTATCCGACGGCGCAAACCGGCATGACGATCCCGGTTGAATTTCAGATCGCGTATCGCTTCGGCCACAGCATGGTGCGGCCGTCGTATCGCGTCAACTTCAGCGGCGCAGGCGGCGCGCCGTTCTTTGCGATGTTATTCGAGCCGCAGACCGGCGGCGGTGAACCATCAGACATGCGCGGCGGTGCCCGTGCCAACCGCCGATTCATCGGCTGGCAGACGTTCTTCCGCTTCCCCGGTTTCGAAACGGACACTCGTCCGAACAAACGCCTCGATACCAAGCTGTCTTCGCCGCTCTTCGACCTGCCCCTGGGTGCAATCGCGGCCGGCACGCCGCCGACATCACTGGCCGAACGCAATCTCCATCGGCACCTGACGTGGCAGCTGCCGTCGGGCCAGGCGATCGCGCGCGCGATGGGTGTGGCGCCGATTGATGCGGCGCATCTCATCGATATCGGCGGGATTTATCCACCCTTCGCCACCTCGACGCCGCTGTGGTTCTACATCCTGCGCGAGGCCGACCTCGGCGGTGGCAACACACTCGGACCGGTGGGCGGACGGCTCGTCGCAGAAGTGTTCATGGGGCTGCTGCGGGCCGACCCGTCCTCGTTCCTCAATCAATCACCCGCGTTCGTGCCCACGCTCGGCCAGACGCCGGGACAGTTCACGATGGTCGACTTTCTAAACCTCGCCGGCGTCGGCAAGAAAAGGTAGGCGCGCGTCGCCGCCGTTCGTCCCGGGGTGATTTCCCGGTTGATCTTCGCGTTGCAGAAGCGCAAGATACGCGGGAATTTATCCTGTCCGCCGCTGCCGGCGGACAGCAGCGGCGTCGCTTCATCGTTCGTCCATCGGCCGTAACCCGCTTCTGGAGGGTCACCCATGCGTCGTGCGTTTGCGCTTGCCTTGTCGTTGCTCCTTGGCTGTTCGTCCCTCGCATTCGCTCAAGCCACCACCTCGGGCACCGGTGCCATCAACGGCCGCGTGACCGATGCGTCGGACGCCGTGATGCCCGGTGTCACGGTCACCATCACCAGCCCCTCGCAAATGGGCACCAGGACCGCCGTCAGCGATTCTGACGGCACGTATCGTTTCACCGCGGTGACGCCGGGTGACTACGTGGTGGTGTTCGAGCTTGCCGGCTTCTCCACCGTTCGTAACGAAGGCATTCGCGTCAGCCTCGGGTTCACCGCCACGGTGAATGCGTCGCTGACGGTGGCGACGTTGCAGGAATCGGTCACCGTGACCGGCCAGTCACCGGTCGTCGATACGTCTTCGACGCAGATCGGCAACACCTTGAATGCCGCCCAGCTGTCGGCGCTGCCGACGTCGCGCGATTACTTCTCGCTGCTGGCCGGCTCACCGGCGGTGCAGATGTCGCGCATCGACGTCGGCGGCAGCACCAACGGCACGCAGCAGGGCTTTGTCGTCTACGGCACCACGGGTCAGGTGCGCGTGATCTTCGAAGGCCTCAATGCCACCGAAGCGACGGGCGCCTTCGGCAACTATCCCGACATCGGTGGCATGGAGGAAGTGCAGATTAACACCGCTGCGCACAGCGCCGAAGCCTCGACGCCAGGGGTGCAGTCGCAGTTCATCAGCAAGAGCGGCGGCAACCAGTTCCGCGGCACGTTCTTCGGCGGCTACTCCCCCGAGAGCTGGCAGGCGTACAACATCGACGAGGATCAGATTGCCCGCGGGTTAAGGGGAGGCGGCAACCTCGCCCCCGAGGACGTCAATCGCCTGAACAGTTACCAGGATGTGAACATCGGCTTCGGCGGCTACGTGATCAGGGACCGCCTCTGGTGGTACGGCTCGTACCGGCATCAGGACATCCAGGCCAGCTATGTGAATTTCCCGGTCAAGCCGCAGACGACGATTCTCAACAACTACAGCGGCAAGGTCACCTATAACCTGTCCAACAACAACAAGCTGATTGGCTACACGCAGCCGTCGCAGAAGAAGCAACCGGAGCGCTTCGATTCGTGGCTGCTCGGCGTCGACACCGGCATCAATTCGACCGAAGCGACGACGTGGAACCAGAACTTCTGGGCGTGGGTCCACAAGGCGGAGTGGAACGGCGTGATCAACGACAACTCGTTCGCCGAAATCCGCGGCGGCCAGTACGGCTACGACTGGACCAATGGCGTCAACGGCACCGGGTTGCGCTACGAGGACATCGGCAACAACATCATCCAGGGGCGCAACCGCAACTGGGCGCGCGAGCGGCGCCGCAACCAAATACTCGGCAGCATCAGCTACTTCAAGAACGGGTGGGGTGGCGAGCACAACTTCAAGCTCGGCGGCGAGATCTTCGACGAAACGGTGACCGACGTGTTCATCGACGGCTTCGAAGAAGACATCCTGCACGTGATGCAAAACGGCGCCAAGCTGGACGTCATCCTCTTTCAGCCCGGCGAATCGATCGGCGGCTTGCGCACCTACGGGGCGTTCATCCACGACACCTGGCGCGTCAACAACCAGCTGACGTTCAATATCGGCGCGCGCATGGATCGCTACCGCGCCTATTCACCTGAGCAGGAGCATCCGGCAAGCCGATTCAATCCGACACCGCAGACGTTTGCCGCGGTCGACAATTACATCTCGTGGAACCTGCCGGCGCCGCGTCTCGGCATGACCTACGACGTGCTCGGCGACGGCAAGACGGTGCTGAAAGCCAACTACGGCACCTACTGGTGGAATCCGGGAGCTGACTTCGTGTTCAACATCAGTCCGAACGCCTCGGCCTGGTGGCGGCGGCATCGCTGGACCGACGCCAACAACGATAACCGCTGGCAGCCTGGCGAAGAGAGCGCGGTGCCAACCTCCACGCGCGGCGGCGCAGCCACCGAGTCGCTCGATCCGGACTTGAAGAACACGTACACGCAGGAATTCGCCACCTTCCTCGAGCGCGAATTGATGCCCAACTTCGGCGTTCGCGCTGGTTACGTCTGGCGCGGCCAGCGCGACGAATACGGCCGCTACAACATCGCCATTCCGTACGAAGCCTTCACGGTGCCCGTGACGGTGCGCGATCCCGGGCCCGATGGCGCGCTCAACACGGCCGATGATGGCACGCCATTGCAGGCGATGGATTTGGCGCCGGAGTTCCGCGGCCTGAACCCCGTCAACCGCACGGTCAACCCGGCACGTGGCGGATCCGACTACCACACGTTCGAGATCACCGGCACCAAGCGCATGAGCAGCAGCTGGAGCCTGCTGGCGTCGTATGGCTGGACCAAGAGCTTTGACCAGGCGGCCACGATTCAAGGCAACGCGATTCGCGGAAATGCGCTGGTGATGAATCCCAACGACGAGATCAATACCGAGGAAGGACGTTTCGTCTACACCCGCTCGAACGCCAAGCTCTCAGGCACGTGGGAAACGCCGTTGTGGGGCATCTCGATGTCGCCGATGTTGCGTTACCAGCAGGGCATCCCGTTTGGCCGCACCTTCGCCTCGACGCTGAGTTATGGCAGTG
>DASVFC010000025.1:0-5858 GCA_036380235.1 Vicinamibacterales bacterium | reverse complement strand
GCAAAAAGCGCCGCGTCCAGCCGCGATCGACGGTTCACGGGCGGCCGCCTCAACGCAACATGGCAGCGCCGACGAACACCGCCGTCGCGATGAGGATCGGGAGCGAGCTGCGGCAGCGTGGATAGTTGATCGATCACGGGATCACCTCACGGTGTTGCAGATGCGGAAGCGTGGTCGAATTCATCCGCTCTGCCAGCATGGCGCGGCCGCGGCTCAGGCGCTGCCGTAGCGCGTCGTTGCTGACATCGCACACCGCCGCCGCTTGGGTAATGCTCATCCCTTCAACGCCGACCAGCAGCAACACCTCGCGGTAAATCAGCGGCAAAGATGCGAGCGCCGTTTCCAGCCGGTGATGCGATTCGTTCGCCGCCGCTTGCGTGTATGGTGACGGACCATCGGCCGCGTGCGACACCAGTTCGTCGTCTGATTGATCGAGGACGCGGGCGCGGCATTCGCTGAGATAGAGATTGCGTGCGACGGTGAACAGCCACGGTCCGAGAGTGGTGTCATCGCGCAACCGATCGACGTGCGAAACCAGCCGCAGCCAGGTTTCTTCCAGCAGGTCTTGCGCGCGGTCGCGATCGCGGCTGAGGCGGATCAGGAACGTGAACAGCCGGGTATTGAAACGCGCGTAAATCTCGTCGAACGCGGCGGCATCACGCGATCGCAGCCGCTCGATCAGTGCGCGATCGGAGCTTTGGCCCATGTCATTGATCGAACGGTTTGCGCAGCCCCATGGCAACGCCCGCCCACGCCAGCGCCAGGAAGACGAAGCACGTGAACGGAATCACCATGATCTCGGCGGCCGCAGTATAGAGGAACGACGGCGGTTCAGGCGCGACGGGCGACTGCCGCGCCAGGCCAATCAGCACGTTAATCGCGCCCGAGAAGACGTTAGCCAGCGTCACGAAGACGCCCATCAGCGTCAGGGCTCGCACCATCGCAAGACGAACGGCCGATGGCCGTAGCGCGAAGGCGAAGCCGGCCACCATCGGTACAGCGCTGATGACGATGCCGAACAAGGCGAACAGGCTGGCATTTCTCAGTGGATTCATGAATGCTCCGTCCCTTATAGAAACGCGCGACGGCGGCGGTTGTGACATTAAGATCTAAAAGTGACCCACGACACCTTCATGGCGCTGGCGCTGGATGAAGCGCTGAAGGCGCAAGCAGCCGGCGAAGTGCCGGTGGGCGCGGTCGTGGTGCTCGATGGCACGGTCATCGGCGCCGGCTTCAACCGCCCGATCTCGTCGAACGATCCAACCGCGCACGCCGAGATCGTCGCCTTGCGTGCCGCCGCGTCACGCGTCGGTAACTACCGGCTCACGGGTTCAACAATCTATGTCACGGTGGAGCCGTGCTTGATGTGTGTGGGCGCGATGGTGCACGCGCGTGTGGCCACGGTGGTCTACGGTACCCCCGAACCGAAGGCGGGTGCGATCGTCTCGATGACCAGCGCCCATCAACTGGCCGGCCTCAATCACCGCCTGCAAGCCGTCGGCGGCGTGTGCGAGGAGCAATGCCGCGACCTGATGCAGGTGTTCTTTCGCGCGCGCCGACGCTCGGAGGCGGCTGTTGACGGGGGCGATTAAGGCGGGCAGAGTGTGCGACGGGAGGTTGACCATGCGCGTTCCGTTCTTTGTCGTTCTCCTGTCTGCCGCAACCGCGACGGCGATGGCGCAAAGCTCGTCGCCAGGCACCGCCGACGTCGTCAACCGATTCAACGACGCGATCAATCGTCATGACGCTGCGGCGGTTGCCGCCTTGCTGAGCGACGACACGGTGTTCGAAAATACCAGCCCGCAGCCGGACGGGACCCGCATCGAGGGCAAGGCCGCTGTCGCCGGTTTCTGGGCAAAGTGGTTCGTCGCCAACCCGGACGCGCGGTTTGACGTGGAAGACATGATCGTTGCCGGTGATCGCTGCACGGTGCGCTGGATCTATCGCAAGACCCGCGACGGCAAACCCTGGCATCTGCGCGGCATCGACGTCTTCACCATTCGCGGCGGCAGGGTCGCGGCCAAGCTGTCGTACGTGAAAGGGTGAGAATCCTCTCGCTGATCGCGGCAGCCGGCCTCGTCGTTACGATTGCCGCCAGCAGCTGGGCGCAGCCGCCGCCGCAGCTGATCATCGACGCCCCGCCGGAGCTCGGTGGGGCGCGCGCCAGGCTCGAGTCATTCGAGCGCGCATCGCTGTCGGGCATCGTTCGCATGATGGGACTCGACGATCCGGGACCGCCAATGCACGTGATCCTCGCCGCGGAGAACACCGCCGCCGCGGCGAGCGTCAGCCGATCGACCGCCGGCTACGCCATCACCTCGCAAGGGCTCATCGTCTTGTTCCCGGCACGTTCGCCCACATACCCGCACGACACGCTCGAGGACGTGCTGCGGCATGAAGTCGCGCACGTGCTCATTGGCCGCGCTGCCGGCGGCCAGCCGGTGCCGCGCTGGTTTCACGAGGGCCTGGCGATGGCGGCGGAGCGGCCGTGGCGGCTCGGAGATCGCTCACGGTTGATCCTCGAGCTGGTGACCGGTCCCCGTCTTACCGTCGACGACATCGATCGGCTGTTCGATTCCGAGGCGACGAAGCCGCGCGCCTACGCGCTGTCGGCGGCCGTGGTGCGCGAGATCATTCGCGCCCACGGCACCCTCGTACCGGCCGCGATCCTGCGGCACATGCGGACCGGCGACGCGTTCGGCGTGGCGGTGGTGCGTGCGGCAGGCCGTCCGCTGCGCGACATCGAGCGCGAGTTCTGGAGTCGGCAACGCGTTTGGACGGTGTGGGTGCCGCTCTTCACGTCTGGCGAAGTGTTGTGGCTGCTCGTGATTGCGCTTGCTGCCCTGGCCTGGTGGCGCCGGCGCGGGCGCGCGGCCCAGATCCGCCGCCGCTGGGACGAGGAGGCCGCAGCCGCTTCAAGCGAAGCGCCTGGCGAGCACGACGACCGCTGAGGACCGTTGTCAGACCTCGGCCAAGGTCAGTGAGAACCGCGCTGCCTCGTCGATCCATTGCGACCGCGTCGTAAAACCCGCGCCGCCGACCAGCGACGCGATTCCGTCAGCGCGATACTTATACGAGCTTTCGGTCCAGATCGTCTCACCAGGCGTGAAGCTAATGTCGACACCGGCACGGGGGACGCGCACGCGCTGCCGCCGCGTCGACACCAGGTGCATCTCTACACGCGACTCCGCCTCGTTCCAGATCGCCCGGTGCCGGAAACCATCGAGATCGAAGTCAGCGGCCAGCTCCCGGTTAATGCGCACCAGCAAATTGCGATTGAACGCGGCGGTCACTTGAAGTGGATCGTCATACGCCTGGATGAGTGCGGCGGCTGGTTTCACCAGGTCGGCGCCGAGCAGGAGCGCGTCGCCAGGCCGCAGCGAGGCGTGCATCTGGCGAAGCAGCGCATCGGCACCGGGCGGATCGTAGTTGCCGATGTTCGAGCCGAGGAACATCATCAAGGTGGCGCCGGGGCCGCGCCAGACGGGCGCCAACCGTTCGAGGCCGTCGTCATAATTGGCTTCGTGAGCGCGCACGCGGACGCCCGGCCGCGCCGACAACGCGCGGCTCGCCAGCTCGAGCGCGGCTCGCGAAATGTCGACGAGATGGAGATCGATGCCTGACCGTTTCGACGCGTCAAGCAAGGTCATCAACTTCTCGCCATTGCCGGCCCCGAGCTCGACGATGCGCGAGAGCGGACCGAGGTGCGAGAGGATGGCGGCGCCGCGGGAGCCGAGCAGGCGCAGCTCGCCATCGGTGAGCGGATACCAGGGTAGGCGGCAGATCGCATCGAACAGTGCCGACCCGAGGCGGTCGTAGAAATAACGCGACGGCAGCTGCCGCGGCTGTTGCTGCAGGTAGTAACCAACGTCGGCTGCGAACGCGGCGACGGCAGCGGACTCCTCGGCGTGCTCGATGCGCGCTCTCGCAAGCCGCGTCATTGCCGATCCCTTGCACAGCGAAACTTCGCGTACACGAAGGGATAACGCGCGCGGAACCAGTTGCGGAACGTCGGACGCAACAGTTCTGCCGCGGTCACCGGCGACGCGCCCTTCATCACGAAGTGCTCGCCATCAAAAAAGTCCGCCGAGTATTCGGGATACGAGGGCATCGGCGCGAAACCATCGAACGGTGCGAACGGCGTTGCGGTCCATTCCCACCCGTTACCGACGAGATCATGCACCTGCCATGCACTGGCGCCGTCGGGGTGACTGCCCGATGGTTGCGGATCCCACGACGTGAAGTCGAACACGCCGAAGCGCGACTGCGGAGCAGCGTCACCCCAGGGATGGCGTCGCTCGCCGCCGCCAGGTTGACCGAACGCAGCGCGCTGATACTCCGCCTCGCTCATCAACCGGCTGCCGTGCCACGCCGCGTACGCCAGCGCTTCGGCCTGGCTGACGTAGACCGGCCACGACGGCGGTAGCGGCACCCGCTCGAACATGCCGCGCCATAGCCACGCGCCGTCCTCACCTTTTTCCCAGAACAACGGATGCGAGACGTGCTCCTCGCGCCGCCACGCCCAGTCGGCTTGCCGCCACCACCGTGGGTCGTCATAGCCGCCGGCGTCGACGAACTCGGCGAACTGCGCGTTGGTGACACTATGCTGCTGCACCTTGAACGCGGGCACGCGCTCGCGATGCGCGGGGCGCTCATTGTCCCAGGTAAAGCCGTCGTGTCCGCGATCAACGCCCAATGTCGCATGGCCTTCACCAATCTCGAGCCACGCCTGCGCTGGATCGCTGCCTTCGGTTAACGGCCGGTAATCGCCGGGCCGCCGTTTCGATTCGTAGGGCAGGCGATGCCACATGTAGAGGAGCGTCTCCTGGTGCATCGCTTCATGCTCCAGGATGCAGAACACGGCCTCGGCATCGTGGAGCAAGGGATGACCGGGGCGCGACAGATCGGCGTTGGCCAGGGCATCGAGCACCTGGCGATCGGCCTCGGCAGCAAACTGACGCACGGCAGCACGGTCGGGCCAGCCGCTGCGGCTGTCTCGTGCGCGCGCCGTCTCGGACTCATGCGGATCGATGCCGCGCGCGAACAGCGCTTCGAGACCGGCGTCGATGGCCGGGCGGCCGAGACCGCGCTTGATCAGGGTGTTGAAGCTGAAGGCCGGCAGGTGTCCCTCGTAGAACACGATCGGATGACGCAGCGCGATCGGGCGTGAGTAATACACGTCGTCACGCAATAGTTCGAACAGCATCGCGGAACGTTCACGATTGCGGCGATACCACGCGATCAATTGTTCGCGGGCGATTGCTGATGTGTTTGCCGCGCTTGTAGGCATGCTGTCATTGTGTCGCCCAGCACGCCGCACGGCCAACCACGATCGCACATGAGCTGGCACCGCGCCCGCTGTCCAGCCGAGGTAGACGCATGAAGACTACGGTCAGGCATTTCTCGGAATACGTTCCGTTGACCAAAGAGCAGTTCCGCGAGCGATTCTTCGCGCGCTTCTACGATCCGGCGTTCGGCCGCGTGTCGGAGGAGCTCGAGCGCGTGTGCGAAGTGGCGTGGGAGGGTTACGAGCAATATCGCAAGTCGCCGCGCACTCAGCCGGCGGGGTCGGCGTTCGCGAATTCCGATCACCCGCTGGCGGTCGAATGGCTCGCCACGCACGAGGCGGTGAATGCCGCGCAGCGCCGGCAGCGGGATCGCACGTTACCTTCCCGCGTGCTGCTGATCAGCGGCTCAACGCGCAGCGAGCATACGTGTCCGGGTGAGGTGTCGAAAACACGGAGGCTCGCTGAGCGGGCGAGGCAGATACTGGCGGCGCTGCCGAATCACGAGGTCGACGTGCTCGACGTGTCGTCGCTGGCCGACGAGCCGCTGAAGGTGATTTATCCGTGTAAGGC
>DASVFC010000024.1:0-3673 GCA_036380235.1 Vicinamibacterales bacterium | reverse complement strand
GTGAGGTAGGTCGCGAACGGGTTGTTGTGGATGACCATCAGGAACAGGAAGAACATCTCCACTGCCCCGATCACCGCCACCACATACGGAATCAATTCGCGATTGCGCTCGCGATTCACTTTCACTGCCACCGAACCAAACAACGACAGCAGGAACACCCAGAACATCACCGACCCGTCGAGGCCGCCCCAGTACGAGGTGATTTTGTAGAACAGCGGCTGAACGCTGTCGGAGTAACGCTGGACGTAGCGGATGGAATAGTCGCCGGCGACGAAGGCGTAGATGATGACGCCCGAGGCGACGGTCATGATCGCGGCGACCGTGTAGAACGCGGCGATGCCGCTTTCGATCAGGCGCGTATTGCGGCGACGCGCGCCGGCCACCGAGGCCGACACAGCATACGCCGCGGTCACGAATGCGAGGAGCAGCAGGAACGCGCCGAGAGAGGCCATGGGCCCCTTTCTAGTAAGTGCCGGAGGGCTTCGCGCCTCCCGCGTTGGCTTCGTACTTCGAGGGGCACTTCGCCATCACCCCGTTGGGCGCCACGGAGAAACCATCCGAGGACAGCGTGCCCTTCAACACCACTTCCGAATCACTCTTGAACGTGTCGGGCACGACGCCGGTGTAGGTGGCGCTGACGATCTTGCCGTTGCTCTGCACCTGGAACCAGTACTCCAGCGTGTTCGGCTTACGCGCGATCGAGTTCGGCACGACGAACCCATGCAGTTGCAGCTTCTTGCCGTACCACTGATCCGGCTCCGCCATTACTTCATCGACGTGCTTGTAGTATTCGGTGCCCTCGGCCATCGTCGTGTACAACAACGCACCGAACGTCATGGCGAGGACGAGGCTCGTGATGCCGATCTTGACCGCTTTGTTCTTCATGATGTACTCCGGCCGGAGGCCGGGAAAATTACGCTGCTGCCAACGTGGCGGAGCGCTCCCGCGCAACTGCGTAGCCTCGTTGGATTTAGCCCCTCTTCAGAATACTAGAGACTACTGCTACCGGCAACCCTACGACGTTGCTGTATGAGCCTTCGATGCGCGGGATAAAACGCGACGCGAATCCCTGGATGGCATAGGCCCCGGCTCGATCGACTGGCTCTCCTGTCGCGATGTACCACGAGATGTCTTCGTCTGTCATCGAATCGAACCAGACGCGCGTGGTGTCGACGGCGGATTGCGTGCCGCGCGCACTCACCAGTGCCACCCCGGTATGCACGAGGTGTGCCCGGCCGCTCAGCAGGCGAAGCATGCGCGCCGCATCGGAATCATCGACGGGCTTGCCGAGGATCTCACCGTCGATGGTGACCGTCGTATCAGCCCCCAGTATGTGCGCCGCGGGGCGCAACGCGAGCACCGCTCGCGCTTTCGCGATCGCGAGGCGCTCGACGTACGCGTCAGGCGCTTCGTTGACCAGCGGCGTCTCGTCGATGTCGGCCGCGAGCACCTCGAATCGGATACCCGCCGCGGTCAGCAACTCCGCACGGCGCGGCGAACGGCTCGCGAGGATTATTTTGGCGCCTGGTTCTCGTACCACTTCAGGTTGGCGGTGGACGTGCCGATGCAGGCCAGGTCGAGTCGCTTGTCGTCGTTCAGGTGCGCCAGCGCGCACCCGGCCGCTGCCATGCTCTTCTGGTCCGGCGAGGCCAGCGTGAACTTCGCCCATTCGTTATTGCTGCCCAGCCGATAGATATTGACGCCGCCACCGCCGCCACGATAGCCGGCGACGATTTCATCGACGCCGTCGCCGTCGAGATCGCCCTGCACGAGCGTGTGTCCATCGTTGAGCGTGTCATCAATCACTGTGCGCTGATCCCACGTCTCACCCTTGCCGCGATAGACCACAACCTGATTACCGTGCCACGGTTCGATCGCGGCGAGCTGGCGTCCGGCGCGCGTGCGCAACACCACGACATCGCTCGAACCATTTTTCGGCCATGGCTCGGAACTGCCCGCGGTCAATCTCGTGCGCGTCCACTTGCCGTTGTTGTAGCGATGCAAATGAATGCCGAGGAAGCTGGCGCCCAGTAACGCTTCGCGTCCCCTGCCGTCCCAATCGACGACCTGCACGCCGTGCAACACGCCCTCATCGTCTTCGGTAATCACTTCGCGCGTGTAGCCTTTCGCCGGATCGTAGGCGTAGATGCCGACCTTGTCCTTGTAATCAGGCGCCGCGCCCTTGACCCCGCCGAGCGGCGCATTGACGACGATCTTGCGGCCTTTGCCTTCGACGTCCATCCAGCGAACGCGATGCACCGACGGCATCCGATCAAATTCCTTCGCGGTCCACGGCGCGTTTACGTCGGCGCCTTTGGTGAGCAGAATCATGCGGCCATCACCCTTGGCGGGCGTCGTGCTGAAGCCGCTCTGCAGCACGATTTCCGGGTAGCCGTCCTTGTCGACGTCGTGGGCGTCGGCGTTGATCATCGACGGATAGCCCGAAGCCATCACGTGCGGCGTCCACGACGGGTTCTCGTACCAGACCAGGTCGACCTTGGCGCCGGTCGCCACCGCCAGCAGATCTGTCTTCCCGTCTTTGTTGATGTCCGCAGCGGTGACGTGATACCCGCCGCGCAGGCCGGTGGCGACGGTGTGTTCAACGAAATTCCACGGCGGCGTTGACTGTCCGCTCACCGCAATCGCTAAGCTCGCGATCAACGCTCCGGCTGCCGTCACGCCACGCATTCCGCGCTCCTTATTTTGCACTTGCACCCTCGCACGTCTGCCCCCTCGCACGTGTGCACCTTGTAACCCTGTCCACCTGCGCACCCCGGCGATGCTATCCTGACCCTAGTGATTCAAGCCAGCAAAGTGATGCCGGCCGTCCTCGCCGACGTGATTCGAAAGGCGCCCCTCACGGACGAAAAGGTGCAGTTCGCCTGGCGCCTCGCCGTCGGCCCGGCGCTGGACAAAGCCACGACCGTTCGACTGGCGACTAATGGCACCTTGTACGTCAAAGCCGAGGCCCCCGCGTGGAACGACGCCATCGGCAAGTCGCTGGGGATCATTCGCTCCCGTCTGGCCCACTTCCTCGGTGAAACCACGGTGAAGAGCATCGATCTAAACTAGAAGAAATGAGAGACGCATTCATCGTCAGTGCTGTACGTGTGCCGACCGGAAAATTTCTCGGCACGCTCAAAGATTTCGCTGCCCCCGAGCTGGGCGCCATGGTGGTGCGCGAAGCCGTCCGCCGCGCCGGCATCGATCCGGCGTCGGTCGACGAATGCATCATGGGCAATGTCGTCTCAGCCGGGGCGGGTCAGGCCCCGGCCCGTCAGGCGGCGCTCAAAGGCGGGCTCGCCGACACCGTCGCCGCGCTCACCATCAACAAGGTCTGCGGCTCCGGGCTCAAGGCCGTGATGCTCGCGCATCAGGGGATTCAGACCGGGGACATCGACATCGCCGTAGCCGGCGGCATGGAATCGATGAGCAACTGTCCGTACCTTCTCCCCCGCGTCCGCGAGGGCTTGCGCATGGGTCACGCCAACGTGGTCGACTCCATGATCCACGACGGGCTCTGGTGCCCGTTTGAAAACTGGCACATGGGCAACGCCGGCGAAACCGTCGCCGACACGTTCAAGGTATCGCGCGTTCAGCAGGATGCCTATTCGGCCGACAGCCACAAGAAGGCCGCCGCCGCGCACGAGGCCGGCAAGTTCAAGGACGAGAT
>DASVFC010000023.1:0-7956 GCA_036380235.1 Vicinamibacterales bacterium | reverse complement strand
TTCGTTTTCGCATCCCACATCGTGTAGCGCATGAACGACGCGGCGGCGACGGCGTTGAGCAGATGCACCGGCGTCGGATCTTCCGCGTTGTCTTCGCCGAGCATGCCGCCGCCGAGCACGCGCGCGGCCCGCGCGAACGCGGCGATCATCAAGCCGTTCCACGCCGTCAGCACCTTATCGTCGAGCTGCGGGCGCGGCCGCAGCTCGCGCGCATCGAACAACAGCTGCCGCGATCGCAGCAGCGACTCGGCCACCTGCAGCGGCGTCTTGCCAGCCGTGCGCGCGATGTCGGCGATTGACTGCGCGGTGTGCAGGATGTTCTTGTTGACGAACTCGTTCTGCGGATCGAACGGCGCGTTGCCGTTCGGCAACACCCCATACCGCGCCTCGAAGATCGCCGCATCGTCGCCGAGCTGCGTGCGAATCTCATCGGCGGTCCAGATGTAGAAGGCGCCTTCCATCTTGTGCTTCGGCGCCCCAGCGTCGGCAGCGGCGCCGTGCGATGCGACGTGATGCGATGGCGGCTCGCTGTCGGCGTCTTCCGCTGAGTAAAAGCCGCCCTTGTCGTCGGTCATGTCGCGGCGGACATATTGCAGCGTGTCTTCGGCGATCTGCGCGAAGAACGGGTCGCCAGTCGCCTGCGCGGCTTCGAGATAGGCCAGCACCAGCTGCGCCTGGTCGTAGAGCATCTTTTCAAAGTGCGGCACGCGCCAGTTGCCGTCCACCGAATAGCGATGAAAGCCGCCGCCGATGTGATCGCGCATCCCGCCGAGTGCCATCGCGCGCAGCGTCTGCACCACCATCGCGAGAGCGGCATCTGCGGCTTGTCCCGCCGTAGCGTCTTCGCGAAGGCGGAGCCGCCGGTGTTCGCGCAGCAGGAACAGCAGTTCGCTCGGCCGCGGGAACTTCGGCGCGTCGCCAAAGCCGCCGCGGCGCGCATCGAACGTTTGCTGGAACTGCTGCAGCGTCTTGGCCAGTGCGCCGGCATCGGGCTCGCGGCGATCGTCGTGCCCGCGCGCCATCACGGCGAGACGATCGACGATTTCCGCCGCCGACTTGACGACCTGCAATCGATCGTCACGCCACGCGCGGCCGATCTCCTTGAGCACGTCGACGAATGCAGGACGGCCGTATTGCGACGTCGGCGGGTAGTAGGTGCCACCGTAAAACGGCCGCAGCTCCGGCGTCAGCCACACGCTCATCGGCCATCCACCGGATCCGGTCGTGGCCTGCACGAACGTCATATAGACGCGATCGACATCGGGCCGCTCTTCGCGATCGACCTTGATCGAGACGAACAGCTCGTTGAGCACGCGCGCGACGCCTTCGCTCTCGAACGACTCGCGCTCCATCACGTGGCACCAGTGGCAGGTGGCATACCCGATCGACAGGAAGATCGGCTTGCCCGCCGCTTTCGCGGCGTCAAAGGCGTCCTGGCCCCACGGGTACCAATCGACGGGGTTGTTCGCGTGCTGAAGCAGGTAGGGGCTCTGCTCCTTCGCGAGGCGATTGGGCATCTGGTAATGATTGCAGATGTGAGATGTCAGATTGCAGATTTATTGGAGATTGCAGATGTGAGATGGGAGATTGCAGATGTGAGATGGGAGATTGCAGATTTATTGTCGATCTTGGAAATCCCAAAATAAATCTGCAATCTCCCATCTCACATCTGAGATCCTCTCGCCTGCCGCCGAGCTGCGTCCTGCAGGCGCGCATAGCTGGCCGTCATCTCGACGCCATAGATGAGAATCACGGCGCTGATATAGATCCACAGCAGGAACACCACCACGGCAGCGATCGAGCCGTGGATCACGTTCCAGGTAGCGAGGTCCGAGGCGTACCAGGAAAACAACAGGAACGCGACGCGCCACAACACGCCGACGAGGATGGCGCCCGGCCACACGTCGCGAAACCGGACCTTGGTGTTGGGAATGAAGTAGAAGATCAGCGCGACGCAGCCGATCAGCAACATCGTCGCCACGTAGCTGGCGGCCAGACCCGACAACCAGTCGAGCCACTGGGATCGCACGAACACTTCGCTCAGGCGGGTTTCCGCGAGGCGCACCATCGAGGCGATGACCAGCCCGGCCATCAGGATGAGGCCGGCAGAAATCATCATGAGGAATCCCATCAGGCGGTGGCCGAGAAAACTACGCTTCTTCTCCACCGCCCAGGCATGATTCACCGCCGAGGTGACGGCATTGAACACGCCGAGTGAGGCCCACACCAGCGCGGCGATGCCCCAGAAGCCGAAGGTGAACGGTGATTGCGCCAGCGCATCCACCTGGCCGGTGATGAAATCAAATTGGCGCGGGAAGTAACGGAAGATGAACCTGACCACGGCATCGCGCTCGGCGGCGTTCGACGTCATCTTGCCGAGAATCGCCAGAGCCAGCAGCACGATCGGGAACAGCGACAGCAGCGCGTAATAGGCAATCGACGCCGCATGCGTCAGCCCTTCGCTGTCGTAGAGTTCGTTGACGCCGCGCCAGGCGGCCAGCAGGATCAGGCGGACGCGTCCCGCCGGCTCCTTGCGCGGCACCACGGGTACCTCGGGCACCTCAGGCATCCGCCTCCACTTGGAGGACATCGCACGAGCGGCGACGGTCAGGCTTCGTCTGCGACGCGCACCGACGCGCGCGGATCCTTGATGTGGTGCTTCTTGATCTTGCTGTAGAGGGTCGGACGATACAGGCCAAGGATCTGCGCCGCCTCCTGCTTGTTCCAATTCGTCCGCTGCAGCGTTTGCAGCACCGCCATCCGCTCGATCTCGGCGAGCGTATGATGTGGCGGCACGGTGAACGCGTCCTCCGCCGTCGCGTCGCCGCGGATCGAGTCCGGCAGATCCTGCGGCTGCACGTCGGGTGACTTGGCCACCAGCACCGCGCGCTCCACCGCATTTTCGAGCTCGCGCACGTTGCCCGGCCAGCGGAACCGGATGAGGAGATGATACGCCGCCGGCGAGATGCCCTTGACGTTCTTTTGATAACGGTTGTTGAACTTGTCGAGGAAGTGCGCGCACAGCAGCGGCACGTCCTCGGTGCGCTCGCGCAGCGGCGGCACCCGCAACGTCACGGTGTTGATGCGGAAATAAAGGTCTTCACGCAGCCGGCCGTCCTTGATCGCCGCGTCGGGATCGACGTTAGTGGCGCAGATCAACCGGAAGTCGACCTTCACGAGGCGATCGCTGCCAATCGGCCGGTACTCGCGCTCCTGCAGCACTCGCAGGAGCTTGGTCTGCAGCAGCAACGGCATCTCGCCGATCTCGTCGAGCAATAGCGATCCGCCGGCGGCAAGCTCGAGGAGGCCCACCTTGTCCGCATTGGCGCCGGTGAAGGCGCCTTTCTTGTAGCCGAACAACTCCGACTCGATCAGCTCCTTCGGTAGCGCGGCGCAGTTGATCTTGATAAACGGCCCGTTGGCGCGGCCGCTGCGGACGTGCACCGCGTTGGCGATCAGCTCTTTGCCGACGCCGTTCTCGCCCTGGATCAGGATGTTGGCGTCGCTTTCGGCCACCGCTTCGACCAGCTCGAAGAGCTCACGCATCTTCTTGCTCTTGCCGATGATGTTGTGGAACGAATACTGATCCCGCACCTGCTCTTTCAACTGCTCGTGGCGCGCCCGCTCGCCGAGGAGCCCGGTGGCGCGATCGAGAATCGACACGATGCCGGCCGGATCGAGATTCGATTTTTCGATGAAGAAGAACGCGCCGGCCTGCCCGGCCTCGAGCGCGCGCGTGATCGTGCCGACGCCGCTGATCACGATCATCTCCGGGCTCGAATCGATCGCTTTCAACTGCCGGAGCAGCGCGATGCCGTCGATGTCGGGGAGGACCAGATCGAGCAACACCACGTCGGGCCGCCATGATTTGAACAACTCCACGGCCCGCGAGCCCACCGCCGCTGCCCGCACTTCGTATGGCGGCGTCCGATCGGACTGCTCGATCACCATCTTCAGCCAGTCAGTCACCATCGGCTCGTCGTCTACGACGAGCACGCGGCGCCTAATCGTCGACTTTACAGTCATAGGATGGAGGGGTTGCCTACACTACTGTATTGTTCTAATACGGCGGAGATGAAATTTCAAGCCTTGATTGAGGGAACATTCGGAGGCGCAGCCGGATACCCCCCAGCATGCGCCTCCCCGGACGTCCGGCCTTATACAGGCCGCCGGCCCTGGATCACGCGAATCAAGACGACCGCGATCGCGAGAACCAACAGAAGGTGAACGAAGCCGCCCAGCGTGGTGCCGCTCACCATTCCCAACAACCAGAGAACGATTAGCAACACGAGAATTGTCGTCAGCATGATTGTTCTGCTCCTCTTTTAGCTCTGATAACCGCTCGCGCCCGGCGTGGCCGAGAACGAATCACCCAATGAGGCGGTCGTCCCGCCGTTGTAACGCTCGCCCGTCGTGGTCGACGTGCGGTCTTCCTGCCCGAGTTTCTGGCTCGCTTTGTCGGCCAGCTCGCGGTAGTTCTGGTTCGCCTTTTCAGCGAGATCGCGATACCGGCGTGCCGCGGCGTCTTTTGCCGTGTTCAAGCCGGAGTTCAGTTCGCGGCGCATCTCGACGCCGCTTTTCGGCGCCATCAAAAGCGCCACGCCCGCACCCACCAACGCTCCCGCGAGCGCTCCGAGCAAGAACATGCTGTTGCCCGAATCCTCTTCGTTCCACCGTGACATTCCCATCTCCTGTCTGCGCTTCCGCGCGTCACTGCTCCCCATCTTCAGACTTCCGAGCTGGTCGCCGTGGCATCGACATCACGCGGCCCGCGGCGCTTGCGGAACATCTGAATGCCCCGCCACAAGCCGAGCGCCAGCGCGGCGCGCGGCGCCGTGACCACCGAGGCCACAGACCCAACCGAGTCCCTCACCGACCCCATCGCCTCCCGCACATCGGTCACCAGGTCGTCCGCAGACGAGCTGCTGCGACGAAGGGCGCGCGACGTTTCTTCCACCGTGGCCGTAATCCGGCCGAGGTGCTTCTGCAGCTCGACCGATTGCGCTTGCGCGAGCGCCTTCGCCTCGATCAGCGCTTCGGAAGCTCGACGCCACGCGATGAAGGCGCCGGCTGCAGCGCCAATCAACAGCAGCGTCTGAATAGCCAAGCAGACGGCCATGACGACCAGCGCCCGCTCAAGCACAACAATATCTGTCGTCATTTGCTCCATCACTGGGTAACGTGTTACCCATTCTCGTGCGCGCGGTGCACAAAGGAATGGTTGGGCTGACGAACGGCGACGGTCATCTCGAGGAGATGTTCGATCTCCCGCACGAGACTGTCGGGGTCCACGGGCTTGACGACAACCTGATCGAACCCTGCTTCTCGGGCCATCGCGAGCTGCCGGTGATGCGAATAACCGGTCGCGGCAATCAGAGGAATGTCTTGCGTAGCAGGATTGCTCCGGAGCCGCTTGGCGGCCTCAAAGCCCGAGATGCCGGGCAATTCGAGATCGAGCACGATCAAATCCGGCAGCAATTGCTCCGCTTGGTTGATGGCGGACGCACCGTCAGCGGCCGTCGAGACCTGGTAGCCAAGGGCGCGCAGGAAGAGCGTCCAGATGTCGAGCGCATCCGGGTAATCGTCGACGATGAGAATGTGTTTCCCGTTAGTCATCATCCCGGTCGCTCCGTCTCCGCGGAATATCGATATCAAGGTGCATGCCAATTGATGAGCAACCGACAAGTGATACCCTTTCGACATGCAGCTGAACTTGGCGCAGGTCTTGAATACCATCGCGCACGAGATCCGTACGCCACTCGCTGTGTCACAGGGATATCTGAAGCTGTATCTCGACGGGCGCCTCACCAACGCTGACGATCAGCAGCGCGCGTTTCAACAAACGCGCGCCGCGCTCGGCACGCTGGCGACGCTCGCCACCGACATGGGTAAGGTCAGCGTGCTGTCCGAAGCGCCGTCACCAGCGCTCATGGAGCGCGTGCCGGCGCCACAACTTGTCGATCTGCTCAAGCGCTCCGAAGACGTCGAGGGCGTCGAATGGGCCGGCGACGTGACGGCGCCGGTGAGCGTGGCATCGAATGGATCATCGGATCTCGCGCGCGCGGTTGCGATTGTCGCGAAGGCGGCGTTCGATGAAGCGCGCGAACAGAAACACGTGGTGCACGTGAGCGGCGGCGAGGAGCTAACAATGCTCGCCGGTACCCCTGAAGCGATTCCTGCTTTGGAGGCCGGCCCGGATGCCGCCGCCGCGCATCACGTCAACTTCGCCAAAGGCGGAAAGGGATTGAGATTGATCTGGGCGGCTTTCGTCCTTCAGCAACACCGCGTGCACACGTGGACGCATCAGGATCACCGTGCGTCCGTGGGCTTCCGGTTTCCATTGGTGCAAGCATGAGCAGCGCATCTCTCGCCATCGTCGACGACGACAAGCCATTTGCCGACTACATGCAGTCGTTGCTGCGGTCACGTGGCTACGACACCACCACTTATGAGAGCGGCGACGCGCTGCTGAGCGGCCTGCGCGAAGGCGCGCTGCCCGACGTGGTGCTGCTCGACATCTCCATGCCGGGCCTCGACGGTCTCGAAACGCTGCGGCAGATTCGCCTCGCCCATCCTGCCGCGCAGGTGGTGATGGTGTCGGGCGTCCGCGCCACGGAAAAGATTGTCGAAGCCGTGCGCCTCGGCGCCGCCGATTATGTGTTGAAGCCCGGAGACGCTGAGGGCGTCGGCGAAGTGGCGCTCGAAGCGGCGATCCGCAACGCGCTCGAACGCTTGTCGCTCACCAACGAAGTGACGCGGCTGCGCACCCAGGTCGGTCAGGATCCCGACGGGGCCCAACCGTGCTGGAGCTCCGGCAAGGCGATGCAGCCGGTGATGACGATGGTCGATCGCGTCGCCGATAACGACATCAGCGTGCTGCTGCGCGGTGAAAGCGGCGTCGGCAAGGAAGTGATCGCGCGCGAGATCCATCGGCGCTCGCCGCGGCGTTCGCACCCGTTCGTGAAAGTGAACTGCGCCGCGTTGCCGGCCGACCTGCTCGAAAGCGAGCTGTTCGGCCACGAGCGCGGCGCCTTTACCGGCGCGGCGTCGACCCGCGTCGGCAAGTTCGAGTTCGCGCAGCACGGCACCATCATGCTCGACGAAATCGGCGAGATGCCGCAGGCGCTGCAGGCGAAGATTCTCCACGTGCTGCAGGACCGCGAGTTCACCAAGCTGGGCAGCAACCGCACCGTGGAAGTGGACGTGCGGGTGATCGCGGCCACCAACCGCGATCTCGAAAAGATGATGCAGCAGGGAACGTTCCGCGAGGATCTGTATTACCGGCTGCAGGTGATCGAGGTCCACATTCCGCCGCTGCGCGAGCGGCGTGAAGAAATCCCCCAGCTGATCGAATTTTTCCTGCTGAAGTACTCCTCGGTGTATCGCCGTCCGCCGACGCGGCCGTCGCTGGTACTGCAGGAAGCTTTGCTCAGTTACGACTGGCCGGGCAACATCCGCGAGCTCGAGAACATGATCAAACGGTTCGTCGTGCTGCAGGATGAAACGCTGATTCTCTCTGAGCTGGGCCGCCTGCGCGCCGCGCGGGCTCTCGCCGAGAGCGAACATTCGGACCGCGGCATGTCGCAATCAACATCCACGGCGGATCATCGCTATCCCCCGCCACCCGCTCCGGCGTCGCGCCCGATGGCGCCGCCTGCGCCCGCATTCACCATGCCAACGCCGGTGGCCCAACCCGAACCCGTAGCATCAGTCAGCGCCGCCACCGCGGCGATGCTGAACAACGCCGACGGAGTGAATCTGCAGGAGCTGGCCCGCACCGCGGCGATGGGCGCGGAGAAGGAAGCGATCCAGCACGCGCTCGAGCGGTTCCGTTGGAATCGACGCAAGACTGCGGAATACCTGCAGGTGAGCTACAAGACGTTGCTCAACAAGATGAAGGAATGCGGCATCAGCGAGAGTCCCGGCGCGTAAGGTGATGGTGGCGGCCGTCAGGCC